>JBOFVP010000413.1:0-8895 GCA_051653165.1 Clostridium sp. | reverse complement strand
CTGGTGCATTTTATAAATGTAGTTATTTAGATTCGCCGCATTGGGCAATGTTACCTTTTGGATACGGATTAAGCTACACTCAATTTCAGTATTCAAATTTTAAAATTTCAAAAGGAAAAATGATTAAAGGAAAAGAGGAATCTATTGAAGTTACAATAGATATTAAAAATACAGGATTGTATAATGGTGAAGAGATTGTACAGCTTTATATACAGGATGAGTTTGGAAGTAGAGTTAGACCGGTA
Organism: Clostridium sp.; assembly: GCA_051653165.1. Classification (GTDB taxonomy): domain Bacteria; phylum Bacillota; class Clostridia; order Clostridiales; family Clostridiaceae; genus Clostridium. Next base: position 8,650 of record JBOFVP010000413.1, on the reverse strand, counting down.
AAAGAGTTAAAGGGGTTTAAAAAAGTATTTCTTAAACAAAATGAAGAGAAAGAAATAAAATTTATAATAAATGAAGAAATGTTAAAGTTTTATACAATTGAAAATAAAATAGATTCAGAAGTCGGAAGGTTTAAGGTTTTTGTAGGAACTAATTCAGCTGAAAAAAATAGTTTAGAATTTGAGTTAATAAAATAAAAAACTACGGGGAGGCTTTAAAATGAAAAGAAAGATATTCGGTTTATTAAGTATTATTATTGCTAGTACAACGGTTTTAGCTAGTAATGAGGTAGAGTCTAGAGATGAATTAATAAGTTTGGGGAAACAATTTGATTCATTTGAATTTCATGGATATTTTAGAACTGGGTCAGATGGAAATTTAGATGATAGCTTTAAGAAGGTTTATGATAAAAATAAGAACCTTATTGGTAGATGGGGAAATGAGTATGACTCTTTTACAGCGTTTAATTTTTCAAATACTTTTAGAATGCAGAATGGAGCTTGGGCAAAATTATTTGTTGAATTAGATAATTGGAACTCATCTTTAGATATAAGTTCTGATATAAATTTAGCAAGTGCAAAAATTGAGATGGGAAAAATACCTGGTTTTGCAGGAGCTTTCGAGGAATCGGTAATAATAGCAGGAAAGCAAGGTTGGGATAATAGAGCTGTAGATATGACTGATTATTTTTATCAAGATATAGATGCAGTTGGATTGGGAATTAATGGAGTTAAGCTAGGAAAAGGAAGTTTGGGATTATCTTATTTAACAGCGGAGTTTGAAGATAAAACAGATAGATATTATCGTCCATCTTTAGATAATTATCCTCCATACTCTGAAGTAAAGAATATAGAAACTTCGGATTCTATAAGAGCAATAAAAGCTACATATGGGTTAGGAGATTTCACTGTTGAGGGTATGTACGCTCATGCTCCAGATCATGATTCAGTTAAGTTTTTATGCGAAGAGTCCGAGGATGAAACTATTTATAGTAGAGAAACGGCCGATGAAGGAATTTATTTAGCTTTATACCATAACCCTCAAAATTATTACGGAAAGCAAGGATGGGGACAACACTATATTCAATATGGAACAGGTCTTTTAGGAGGATCAGGTTTAGGAAGATTAAATACAGCTGGAAATATGTTGGCACATAAAGATTCGGAAGCTTTCCAAATTGGTACCGGTGGTGGAATGAATTTAACAGAAAAACTATCAATTATGACAGCGTTAAGATTCATAGTTGCTGATAATGTAGATGCAAGAGAGTATAATGTGACTGACTCAGTGAAATCAGAGTATTTAAAAGAGCAAAAAGAATTAGGGTTTTCTATAAGACCTTCATATTCGATAAATTCATCTTTAGATTTTTGGATTGAAGCTGGTTTAGCTGAAGTAAATTCAAAAATGTATAATGAAAAAGAAGAACAAAAAATAATATGGAAAATTTCAGCAGGACCTCAATTGAAATTAAATTTTGGAGTTGCTGAAACAGCGGTAAGAGCTTATGTTACTTATTATAATGAAGATATAGAAATTAAAGAGAATGGAGATAAACAAAAGAAAAAGCAGGATGATATAGTTGCAGGATTCCAAATGTCAGTTTGGTGGTAAATTTTTTTTAGAAAACTAAGAAACCGTTTTCTTAAAAAGTTATATCTTTGACAAAAAGAAAATGAAGGAGAAAAAATATGAAATTTAATAAAATAGTATCAATTATTTCCTTAATGATGATGACATTTTTCTTAATAGCTTGTAAAGGGAAAGATGATAAATCCATTTCAACTGATGATGGAAGCAACAAAATTATAGTATGGACATTTAATGAAGATTTAAAATATATGGCAGAAAAATATAAAGAGATTTATAAAGATAAAGAAGTAGAAGTTGTAATAATAGAAGCAAACGATTACTTTATAAAAACTAATAGTGCTTTAAGAGGAAGATCTACAGTTCCAGATATTTTAGTTGGAGAAGCAGATTGGATAATTCCATTTTATGAAGCCGGATATTTTGAAGATCTTTCTTCAAGTCCATATAATGCAGATGATTTTAAAGATAAAATTATAGATTATGTATATGAGGTTGGATTGGATAAGGACAAAACAGTAAGAGCTTTAGCTTATCAAACAACACCAGGAGGAATATATTATCGTAGAGATTTAGCCAAAAAAGTTTGGGGAAATGATGATCCTGAATTTGTAGGACAAAAATTTTCATCTCTGTCAGAAATAAAAAAAACTGCAACAGAACTAAATAACTATGGAATAAAGATATTTCCGGATATGGGGAGTTTGAGATATTTCTCGATGGGAGAAAATAGAGATGCTTGGGTAATAGATAATGATGTAACATTAAGTGAAAATAGGTTGAATTACTTTGATATTACAAAAGGAATATATGACAATAAAGAGGTAGCATTTGCAAGTGAGTGGAGCCCTGGATGGTATGCAGGTATGAATGGGTCAATTCCATATAATGCTAATGGAAAAGAGGAGATGGTTCATGTATTCGGCTATTCATTACCAACTTGGGGTATGATATTCTTTCGTAATAGTGGAAAAGATATGGCAGGAAATTGGGGAATTACAACAGGACCAAACCCATATATATGGGGAGGAACTTTTATTGGAATTAATAAATATAGTAAAAATAAAAAATCAGCTTGGGAATTTTTAAAATTTGTAACTTTAAATGAAGATACATTGACTTGGTGGTCTAAATCGAGAGGAGATGTTGTAGCTTACTTACCTGTTTTAGAAAAAATGGAAGATGAAGAAAATGGATATTTAGGTGGACAAAAAACATATAAATTTTGGACAGAGCAAGCTCAAAAAGTAGATTATTCAAAAGTTACAAAGTATGATAGAGAAATTGAAAAATATTTTATACAAGCAGTAGGGGCTTATCAAGAAGGAAAAATGACCAAAGAGAAGGCTATAAGAGAGTTTTATCGTAATGTTAAAACAATTTATCCTGAATTAAACGTTCCAAATAACAAACAATAGATTTGAAGGGGAGGATTAGATTCATGCAAGGAAATAAAAAGTTGAGCAAGTATGGGATTATATTTATATTACCCTTCTTGATAGTTTATTTACTATTTAATATATATCCGATATTAAGAACATTGTACCTAAGTTTTACAAATTTTAGAGGATATGGAGAAGCTACATTCATAGGTATACAGAATTATTCGAGATTAGTTTCGGACGATATGTTTATTCAATCGTTTTTTAATACATTAAAAATATGGGGATTAAATATAGTTGTCCAACTTGGGATGGCTTTAGGGTTAACTATTATTTTTAGTGATATTCGTTATAAAGTCAAAGGGTTAAGTGTATATCGTGCTATTTTCTTTTTACCTAACTTAATTGCAACAGCATCAGTAGCATTATTATTTCAAAGATTACTGGATTGGCAATATGGACCAGTTAATCAAATTCTTTTAAATTCTGGAGTAATAGATAAACCTATAAATTGGTTTGGAGAACCTACAAGTGCTATAGTTATAGTATCTCTTATAGGGGCATGGATGTGGTTTGGAAATTCATTTATAGTTCTGATGGCTGGAGTTCAAGGAATATCTAAAGATTATTATGAGGCAGCAGATATTGATGGAGCTTCTAGACTACAGGTTTTAAGATATATAACAATTCCTTTGCTGAAACCTGTTTTGATTTATGTAGGGATAACATCTTTAATTGGAGGGTTACAAATATTTGATTTACCATTCTTGATAACTGATGGAATAGGAGCACCAAGAGGGGCTTTAAATACAATGGTTATGTATTTGTATAATACGATGTTTAGATACAGCAATGTTGGATATGCAGCAGCAATAGCATATGGTATTTTCTTTATAATTATAGGGTTCTCACTAGTATTATTTAAATTTGTGAATAAAAAAGAAAAGGAAGTGAGAAGTTAAATGAAAATAGAAAAAATAAATAAGATCTTATTATATATATCTTTATTTTTATTGGTAGTTGTTTGTATTTTACCTTTTTATATGGTTATGATTAACTCTACTCGTTCAAGCCAAGAAATTATATCTGGATTTTCATTGGTTCCTGGAAAGTCTCTTATGAACAATTGGAGGCAGATAAAAGTTTACTTTGATCTTTTCAGAGGTATGAAAAATAGTATTTTTATATCAGTGTCAGTGACACTTTTAACTTCTTATTTTTCAGCATTAACAGCTTATTCATTTGTTGTGTATAATTTTAAAGGTAAAAAAATAATTTTAGGAACAATAGTTTCGTTGATGATGGTTCCAGGGCAGCTTGGATTAATTGGGTTTTATGAACTTATAGTAGCTATGAGATTAGTTGATTCATATATACCTTTAATAATACCTGCAATAGCAAGTCCGTTTGCGGTATTTTTTCTTAGACAATACTTGATATCAGTTTTACCAATGTCGATAGTAGAGGCAGCAAGAATTGATGGAGCTAGTGAGCTACAGATATTTCATAAAATAGTAATTCCAATAATGCTACCAGGTATAGCAACAAATGGTATTTTTACATTTATTGGTTCATGGAATAGCTATCTACTTCCACTTGTAGTATTATTGTCACCAGAAAAGTTTACGTTACCTCTACTTATGGGTTATTTAAAAGGTGCAGTAGATATAACACTAAATATGGGTGCATCTTATTTAGCGATTGCAACTTCAATTTTACCAATTATGTTAGCTTATATATTTTTCTCTAGATATATAATTAATAGTGTCTCAGCAGGTGCAGTAAAAGAATAGAATAAAAAAATGGAGAAGATTATAAATATCCTCTCCATTTTTTTATACATGCAAGACATTCGTTACATTTTGTTTAATCTACTGAGTATAACTTTCCTTTTGAAATATATTTGTTTGAAAAAAAATCGATTCTAATTCCTGGTCTATTATGAAGTGTAAAAGCTTGAATACTAAAAACAACACTTTTTCTAAAAAAATGTTATAATTGATTTGCTATATTTTAAATAGGGGAGTGGTGTGTATGATTAGTGGTAAAGGTATTATTATAATGCAAAATATAATGGAAAATAACGGTGAAAAAAGTATAAAAATAATTTCGGATGAATTAGAAATGGGAGAAAGAGCTGTAAGATATGAAATTGAAAAAATTGAAGAATATTTAAATGATAATTATAAATTAAAAGATTTTTCAAATATACAGTTATGTAAAGGAGTAGTTAAATTAAGAAATATTGAAATTATAAAAAATGTATTAAAAGAAAATTATAATATAAAATTTTTATCTTCTAGTGAAAGAGAGCTATATATCCTTTTGCAAATTCTATTTAAAAGATCTATAAATCAAGGTAAATTAGCAGAAAAATTAGATGTTAGTAGAAATACATTAAAGTTATATATAAAGAATATAAAAGATTTATTGAAAAACTATAGTTTAGGGTTAGAAATTTCTGCTAAAAAAGGGTTGGTATTAGTTGGAGAAGAGGAAAGTATAAGGCTTTGTACGTTGTCATTCTTTGGAGTTTTAAAAAATTTAAAAAACTCTTTATTTAAAGAAATTATTAATAAAGAGATATATTTAGATGAAAAAGGAATTGTTGCATTTATAAATTATTGTCAAAAATTAATGAATAGAATAATTTCAGATGAGGCTTTTGAAATAATTAAAAAATATTTAAAAATGACAATAATAATGTATAAAGATGGAAATAGTATTAAAAAAATTAAAAATGAAAATTTTTTAGAAGAAACAGAAGAGTATAAAGCTGTAAAAAAAGCAAGTGCATTAATAGAATCAAACTATGATATTGAATTGTCAAGAATAGAATATTTAAAAATAACAGATTTCTTTTTAGGAAGTCATACATATAATCAAAATTATTCATACTATGAAAATTGGGTAGAGATGGAAGTTTTGATTAAAAAACTTATTCAAAATTTTAATAAAAGAATAGATGTAGATATATCGAAGGATGATTTTCTTCTAGAAGGATTACTAAACCATTTAAAACCGACTATTTATAGAATTAAGAATGGAATTCAATTAGAAAATTCAATCTATTTAGAAGTACTAGAGAGTTATCCTAATCTTTTTAAAATAACAAAAGAGGTTTTAGCAGAGCTAGAGAATTATGTGGGACAAGATTTTTCAAATGACGAGATAGCATTTATAACAATTCATTTTAAATCGTCTTTAGACAGGAATAGAGTTGTTACAAAAGATAAGAAAAGAGTTTTGTTAGTGTGTGGTATGGGATATGGGACTTCGAAACTTTTAGCTCAACAATTGAAAGAGTTATTTTCAATAGATATTATTGATATCATACCTAAACATGCATTAGCAACAAGTCTAAACAAAAATGAGATAGATATAATAATAACAACGGTAGATTTAGAGGTTCCAGATAAAATAACTCCAATATTAAAAGTAAAACCTATATTATCTACTGAAAATATAAATTTATTAAAAAATAATGGGTTTGAAAAACGTAATAAAAAATACCTTTTATCTGACTTTATAAATGAAATACAAAAAAATTGTACAATAAATGATAAGGGAAGTATGATTGAATCTCTAAAAAATATTTTAAACTCAAATTTGATTGATGATATTTCGCCAAATAAAATTACAATTTTTGACATGTTAAATAAAAAACAAATATCTTTAGGAGAAATTGCTAAAGATTGGGAAGAGGCGGTAAGAAAAGCTGGAAATCTTCTATTAGAGAGTAATTGTATAGATGAAAGTTATGTTGAAGATATGATTAAATGTATAAAAAATTACGGTAGTTACATGGTTATGGGTAAGAATATTGCTTTTCCTCATGCAAAAAATGACAACAATGTAAATAAAACAGCTTTCTCAATAGTTACCTTAAAAAATAGCGTTTTATTCCCTGGAGAGATACCAGTGAGAACTATAATCGCTTTTAGTTCAAAGGATAACAAAGAGCATTTGGATAGTTTTTTAGAGATAGTTGATGAGATTGAGAAGCCAGGCTTTAGTGTTGAAAAATTTGTAAAAAAATTTTGAATAAAATAGGTTCTTTTTTATATTGAAAAAATAAAATATACTTTTAACATAAACGAAAACACAACAATCTGGAGGTAAAAAGTATGTCAAAAATTAGTAAAATAACTAGAGAATCTTGGATATTAAGCACATTCCCAGAGTGGGGAACATGGTTAAATGAAGAAATTGAAAATGAAAATGTTGTACCTGGAACAGTGGCAATGTGGTGGCTTGGATGTACTGGACTTTGGATAAAAACAGAAGGTAATACAAATTTATGTATAGACCTTTGGGTAAAAACAGGAAAAAAATCTGGTAAAAACGCTCTTATGAAGCATCAGCATCAACACCAAAGAATGATAGGATGTAAAGCACTACAACCAAATTTAAGAAATGTACCTTGTGTAATAGATCCATTTGGGATAAAAGAAGTAGATGCAATTTTATCGACTCACGATCATGGAGATCATATCGATGAAAACGTAGCGGCAGCAGTTATGCAAAATTGTGATTCTTCAGTTCCGTTTATTGGACCTCAAGCATGTGTTGATTTATGGGTGAGCTGGGGAGTTCCAGAGGATAGATGTATTGTGGTAAAACCAGGTGATGTAGTAAAAATTAAAGATACAGAAATTGTTGCTTTAGATTCTTTTGATAGAACAGAGTTAGTTACAGCTCCAGAGGGAGTAATTTTAAAAGATAAAATGCCACAAGATATGGATAAACTAGCTGTAAATTACTTGATAAAAACTCCAGCAGGAAATATATATCACAGTGGAGACTCTCATTATTCTAACTACTATGCAAAACATGGAAATGATTACAAAATAGATGTTGCTTTAGGATCTTATGGAGAAAATCCTAGAGGAATGACAGATAAAATGACATCTGTAGATATGTTGAGAATGGCTGAATGTTTAAATACTCAAGTTGTAATTCCAATTCATCATGATATTTGGACAAACTTTAAAGCTGATCCAAAAGAGATATTATATCTATGGAATATGAGAAAAGATAAATTACAATATAAATTCAAACCATTCTTATGGGAAGTTGGTGGAAAATTCACATGGCCACTAGATAAAGATAGATTAGAATATATGTACGACAGAGGATTCCATGATGCTTTTGTAATAGAACCTGATCTGCCATTTAAATCGATGCTTTAAGGTTTATAAAAAATATAAATTATAGAGGAGGAGAAGTATGGGAGTGTTCACAATTTTTGAATTTTTCGTAAATAATATATTAACAAAACCTGAGTTCTTTGTAGGGATTTTAGTATTTATAGGTTATCTTTTACTGAAAAAACCGTTTTATCAAGCTTTTTCAGGATTTATAAAAGCAACTGTAGGATATATGATATTAAATGTTGGTGCAGGTGGACTTGTATCAACGTTTAGACCAATCTTAGCTGGATTAAATGATAGATTTGGATTAAATGCAGCTGTAATAGATCCATATTTTGGATTAAATGCAGTTAATAGTGCCTTAGAATCTATTGGACTTACAACATCTTGGACAATGATAGCACTATTGATAGGTTTTACCTTAAATATTATACTTGTTTTATTCAGAAAATATACAAAAATAAGAACTCTTTTTATAACAGGGCATATTATGGTTCAACAAGCGACTACAGCAACGTGGATAATCT
>JBOFVP010000412.1:0-2424 GCA_051653165.1 Clostridium sp. | reverse complement strand
GGGGATTTAGAAATTGCTATGGGAATGAATGTTAATTGTAATGTTATTCAAGAAGAAACTAGTTATTTAAACTATATTCTAAAAAAATTAAATTTTTATTAAAAACTAATTATATGAGGATGTGTTGCTATGAAAAAGAATAAAATTATATTTTTAAAATGTTGTATTGCACTAATGTTTTTATTTGCAGGTATTATACAAATGAGTATTACACACTATACAATAGGATGTATTTATTTAGTGTTATTTGTCTTAAATATGCTTTTGGCTGGAATGGATTATAAAAATGAGGGTAATTTATAGTCAATAAGTTATAGAGATAAAAAAACGATTCATAATAGTAAATGGTAGATGTAAAAAGCAGAGTAGTTAAAATACTCTGCTTTAATTTTGACCTTTCAAAATATATATATTAAAATTGGATAGCTTTGACTATTTTGTACAGAGACAACAGTATTATCCTTAGTTAGATTTGGCCCTTCTAATCCACTATTAATAATTGTATCCATCTTATTTTTAATATCATTTATACCAGTAGTTGGGTCTTCGTTTTCAACAATAACAGTTCTACTACTTCCATCTGGTTCATTAAAGGTCATATACAATACTACATTATCACCATAATATTTGTAACTTCCAACACTTCCACAAACAGGACATGGAGAAGGAGCAGTTAGTCCTTCATAAAGGAAACCACATACTAAACATTGCCAAATAACAGTAGAATCTCTATTAAATATTTTATTATTAATAAGATTATATTGAATTTTTTTCAAACTGAGTATGATGAAACTTATCTATATAAGATATATTTGTAAAGGCGGTTGCTATATCGTGAAAACCCTCATTTATTGCTGTTTGAGCATAAAGTGGATAATCATCAGTTGCTATTATCTCATCATTTAAAGCATTAATTAAATTCTAACTTTGTATTGCTATATCCAATTACTATGGGGCTTTGGCCAATAATAATTTGACTTTGGATATTCTCTGGTATATAGCTTAAGAAAACTTCGTAATGTTCATATTCTTGAGAATATTTCACTAATATCATAGAAGCCTTCAGCTAATGCAGTTTTACTATATAGGCTATAGCTTGCACTAACTTTAGATTCACGAACTAGTACACTAACAAGATTTTCAAGTGTTTGTGTATTTGCTAATGAAGCCATAAGGATTCCTCCTATATTTTATTGTATACTATATTAAATATTAGTAAATAGGTTACATAATCAAGGGAAATAGTTATTATGAAAAGCTTAAATATTAGAATAACACTTTATCCCTATGTGAATAGGATAGAAGTACATTGATTATTAGAGGTGATAACTATTAATATAAGTGCTTGTGTTATATGTAAAAATGAAGAAAAAAACATAGAGAGAATGTTAAACTCAATAAATGGAATAGTTGATGAGATTGTAATTGTTGATACAGGGTCAACAGATAGAACCTTAGATATTATTAAAGGCTTTAAGGCAAAGGTTATTCAAGCTAATTGGAAGGAAGATTTTAGTGAAGCTAGAAACCTATCCTTAGATAATGCCACAGGGGAGTATGTTTTAATTATAGACTGTGATGAGTGTATTCATATAGATAGCTTAAATAAAATTAAGGAAGAGCTTACTTTAAACCCTGAAAAGGAGGGGGCATATTTAAGAATAATTAATATGTCAAAGGGAAAAAGGTTTGAAAACTTTCCTGCTTTAAGGGTATTTAAAAATAGAAAGGAATATAGGTTTAGGGGAAGAATACACGAAAGAATTAGCTCTGTTATAGATAGGGATAAATTCCTTAAAAGTAACTGTGAAATACTACATTATGGGTATAACATGAATGTTAAAAAGGATAAAAATACAAGGAATTTAGATATTTTAAAGAGTTATAAGGATGAGGATAAGGATAGCTACTATTATTTTGCCCTAGGAAATGAGTATAGTAGACAACATGACTTTAGTAATACTTTAAAGAACTATGGTAATTCACTAAGCTTATCTAAGGGGTTAAAGGATTTACATTATCCAATGTTATCTCTTTATATATGTAAGTTTCTTCATAGAAGCAAAAATTTTAAGGAATGTTTATACTATATAAATTTCTTCTTAAATTCAATGGCGGATTTTAAGGATTTATACTTTATAAAAACCTTATGCCATATTGAAGAGGGAAATCTTGAAGAAGGAAGAGGTTCCTTTATAGAATATAAGAATGGGATGAATCATAATTACTACTATCCTATAACTTATTATGAAGAATTTATGAATTTAAGTAAAATAGAAGAAATATTAAATAAAAGGGACTAAGGTCATATAAAGAATGTTACTTTAGAATATATTTTAATGTAAATTTTTCCTGTATAATTAAGGTGTAATTAAAATTAAATTATAATAATTATCCATTAGGATTATTAGCAAACTTAAAGAA
>JBOFVP010000411.1:0-1453 GCA_051653165.1 Clostridium sp. | reverse complement strand
TCTGAATCTAATGAAGAAAATAGTGCTATTAAAGGATCTTTTATATAGTCATTTTCCCATGCATTAAAGTGTAATGTTTGAAACTTTTCCTTATATTCATCATCATTCTGAAGCATGTCCCTCCACATTGTAATGAAGGTTGTTTTCCCTGTTCCCCACTCTGAATCTAGAGAAATTACAAATGGCTCTTCTTGTTTCTCTATAATCTTAGTTAGGTTTTCTGCTATAGCTTTTCTGTTATATTTATCCTCTTCAAATGTTTTAATAATAATATCTCTCATAAATCGTACTCCTATTTATACCATACCTAAATTATACTATATAACATCTATCTAATTCTACACTACTAATTCACAAAATAACCTTTTAAAAAATACATATTATTTTAAAACTATCTTGAATAATAAGCCTATTCTATATTAAAATGATGTGCTATTGGTTTATCATCCATAAATATAATAGCTTCTTCTACTATATCTTTCTTTTCATTGTCTGAAACTGTATATATCTTTGCTGCATTCTCAACATTAAGTCTTTTTACCATATATGTTAATGCAGCAAACCCATAAAGGGTATCACCATTCCTTCTCTTTAAATGTGCCATTACCAAAACATCCTTTCTACAATATCTCGTATATATTTAGGCTCCCCCTAAAATCCTATATTATTTATTATAAATTAAAATATTAGCTACTTAATTATTAACATAAAGGTTATATTTACTCCATAAATAATTTAAACTCAAAATCCAATGGAATTATATTCTTATCCCTAATATTTTTTTGAAACTCTATATATACCTGATAATCATTTAACTTACTCCAAGCTACATTAAAGTCAAAATTCAATTTTTTTAATATTATATTATCTATCGGTATATGACAAAAATTATATAAATAAGTTAGCCCTGGTATTCTATCTTTTCCATGTAAAAATATATACTTCAAAGTCATATTTATCCATTTTTGTGATTGCCCTATATAAAATTCATTATACTCATAGAAATTAAATTTATCTTTTAACCCATTACAAGTATCCTCATGCCATACATCATACTCTTTTTGGTTTTTTATTTTATTACTTCTAAGTCCTATTATTCTATCCCTTAAATATTCCTTTGCTTCTTCATAACACTTATCCTTATCCTTTAACTTTGCAAACCCATGAAGAATTATATTAAAATCCCTGTATGCCCTATTTAGACAGTTCTCCATATAATCTTTATTCTTACCAAAATACAGAAATATTAAAAATTCCTTATAATCTTTTTCTGTTAAAATACTGCCTGTAACATCTTTCTGCAAAATCCCCATGCTTTTTACTCTCCTTTATATAACTTATAAATATATATTAAGTTATTTCAATATCAATAACTCCTTATCTACCACTACTTTTTTAATATAGAGTTGGGATTGTTCCTAGGGAAAGGCGGCTGAGACTTCTTCTGGTAATT
>JBOFVP010000410.1:0-1152 GCA_051653165.1 Clostridium sp. | reverse complement strand
ATTTATATACACCAATCATTCCAGAATCACCAACTCCAATAGTATAGACATGACCTGCTTTTTAAGCCCCTTCTGGTATTAATGTTCCACTACCTTGCTCTGGTACTGATATAAATTCTTCTTCCATTGTTTCATTATCTATATAAGAGAAATGTACATCATAAAATTCCATTCCTCCTATTTTCTTTAACTGCTCCTTAACTCTTCTACGACCAACTAAAGCATATCTTAATATCTCTTCTATATCCTCTTTTGAATATTCACCATGAGGATAAAGTAATTTTACTAAACCTGATACTGTTTTTCTTACAGCAATAACATCTCTTTGATTTAAGTTATTTCCTAATTTAAAGAACTTATCAATAGTATCTCCAAAAGTTCTTTTTCTCATTGCTCTTAAGTATTCAGCCAAATAGTCTGTTATAAATCCAAAACTATTAGTAATAAGTTCTGGTCTCATTTTAGGCACTTCCCAACCTGGTAAATAATAATGCATTCTATCAAAGAAAGCACTATCGTAAGCCATAGCCTCTGGGAATGGTTCAAATAAATGTGAAGTTTTTAAAAGTACATCTACACTTTGATTTATATTTCCTACAAAAACCATTGAGGCAGATGCTGCCTTTTCTTCTTTACCTCTTGCAAAAGATCCTGAAGCCATATAATCCTTCATTATTTGAATACCATCTTTATCTTTAAATGTTATACCTGCAACTTCATCAAATGCTACTGTATCCCACATTCCAACTAATCCTATTTTTCTTTGAGACATATTATAAAATAAATTTGCTACAGTTGTTTGACCACCTGAAACTAATATTGAATTTGGGGATATTTCTTTATATAAATGTGATTTACCTGTTCCTCTTGGTCCTAGTTCACACATATTATAGTTATTTTCACATAGTGGCACCATTCTTAAAAGCATATGCCATTTAACCTTATTTTCAAGTTGTGTAGGTTCCATCCCTATACTTCTAATAAGTATATCTATCCACTCTTCTTTACTGAACTCTTTCCTGCCTTCTACTAACTCATCCATATCCATATTAGGCATTTGAATTGGAGTTACTGAATCTATAATAAATGGATTTTGATCTATTACTCCATCCTCATAAAAATATTGTAGTTTTACAATACACCATATTCCTC
>JBOFVP010000409.1:0-1015 GCA_051653165.1 Clostridium sp. | reverse complement strand
AATCATAAAATAAAGAAACATATGATATAATTTTATTATGGGAGGGATATTATGGCGTTTTTAAAGGATTTTTTGAATATTAGGGATATAAAGGGACCAGAATTTTATAAGGATTTTGAAGCAGAAAACAAACAACTATATGATCTGGAAGAACTTTATTCTAGGGTGAAAAGTGATAAAAGGGATATAATTAAAAGAGATATTAATAATTTGAAGATTGGGTTAGAAGGGGAAAGAGCAGTTAGTTATGAACTTAAAAACTCCTTCATACCAATGATTTGTCTACATGATATAAGGATTGAGAATGCAGGGTACGTTGCCCAAATGGATTATATATTAATTACTAAGTCTTTTATTATGGTATTAGAAACTAAGAAATTAAATGGTGATATTGTAATAAATGAGGCTGGTGAATTTATTAGAAGATATAAAACAAAGGATGGAAGAGTGTATAAGCAAGAAGGAATGTACAGCCCTATTGCACAAAACGAGAGACATGTTAGAATTCTTGAAAATTACTTAAAGGGTAATGGGATTATAAAGAATATTCCAATATACTCAGCTGTTGTTATTGCAAATCCTAAGGGGATTATTAATAGAAGTAAGGCACCGAAGGATATTAAGAATGGTATTTTCAAGTATGATCAAATTACAAATATGATAAATGATTATTTGAAAAGATGTAAGAATGATGGTGAGATTTTTGAAGGTAAGATGATTAAGATTGCTAATTTCTTAATGGAGAGCAATAGTGAAATTACTTATGATTATAACGGTAAGTATGGGTTAACTGAGGAGGATTTTGGTATAGTTCTAGAAGAGGGGGTTGAACCTATTGAGGAGGAGAAGGCTCCAGTAGTTGAGGATGGGGTTATTCCTTGTGAGGAGAAACAGGATTCTTCTGTGGGGCTTTATGATGAGCTTAAGAAGTTTAGGAGTTCTAGGGCTTTTGATGAGAAGGTTAAGGCATATTTTATTTTTAATAATGCTACTTTGGATGAGTTGGTTTCTATTA
>JBOFVP010000408.1:0-1195 GCA_051653165.1 Clostridium sp. | reverse complement strand
GACTCTCAGTTTCCTCATAATTCCATCCTCCCATTTTTATAGTACCATGTAGGACCCACAAATGACAAAATTATTTACAAAATTTATTCTATTTTCCTTTTTTATTTAATCATATAAATATATTGAAAATAATTTGATCAAAATAAAAAAAACGTCAAAGTTAAAACTTTGACGCAAATTAAACTTTTATCATTCTAAAAAATATCATTTTTTTAAATTAACTAAAATTACCCTTTTAAGGATAGAATATCTTTTTCAAAAATTTTGCTACTCCATCTTCATCATTGGTATCAGTTATATTCTTCACTTTATTTTTTAAAACTTCATGAGCATTTCCCATTGCTACACCTATCCCAACAGATTGTAGCATTTCCAAATCATTATGAGCATCTCCAAACGCTATACATTCAGACATTTCAATCCCTTTTTTTCTTAAAACATTTTTTAAAGTTGCTCCTTTATTTACCTCTTTATTTAAAATTTCTAAATATTTATCTTGAGAATATGTAAAATAAACAGCATCACCTAATCTATCTCGCAATTCTTTTTCAATCTCTTCTAATATATGATTCTCATCAATTATAATACTTTTAATCATTTTAAAATTGGTAAAACTATCAAAAGATTTTAATATTGGTTCTAATTTAGAGTTATTTTTATAATATTTAGTTCCATAACTTTCTAAATCTTCAACATACCATATATCATCTTGAAAAAGGTTTAAATCTTTTTTCTTTTCTCTAGAAAATTCTATAATTTTTAAAACTTCTTTTTCTTCCAATACCCTTTCAAATATTATTTCATCTGTTTTAAGATTCATTACTCTAGCACCATTATAGCATATTACTGAAACTGGAAAGTCCAAGCTTTGAGCTATTTTTTTTGTCATAGGATATGGTCTTCCTGTAACAATTAAAATTTCTACTCCATTGCTAGACAACTGTTTCAATACATCTCTATTTTCTTGGGATATTTCTTTTTGACTATTTAGTAATGTTCCATCTAAATCTAAGGCAACAGCTTTCATAGAACCTCCAAATTAAAGATTTTCTTTTATTACTGATACTAACTTGTCTGCTGTTAACTCATACTTTTCTAATAGCTCTTCAGCTTTTCCACTTTGACCAAACTTATCATAGATTCCAACTTTTTTAACTAACGTTGGATGAGTTTCTGATAAGAACTCTGATACTGC
>JBOFVP010000407.1:0-1363 GCA_051653165.1 Clostridium sp. | reverse complement strand
ATTTATTCGTATTAGTAGAATCAGAAATTAAAAATGTATTGATAAAAAAAGAAATTGATAAAAAGCGTTACAAAATATATAAAAAATGTTAAAATATAGATATAAATTAAGGGGGGATGGGGAGTGAATATTATTCTTGTAACTTTTGCTATTATTCCAATTGTCGCAGCAGTATATGGTACAAGTTATTTTAAAGTATCGAATAAAACATATATTTATATTGTTACATTAATAATGATATTAGGTGGGCTTTTTTTTGAAAGGTATGAAAAATATTTAATGCCAGCTATATTCTTAATAATATTGATATTATTATATAAAGAGATTAAATCAGTACATGCATTGGTAATAACAGCTGTATCAATATTAATAGCATTTATAGGGAATTCTGTTATAGGAATAACTAGTTTAATAGTGTTAGATATAAGTGTAGAGGCTTTTAGGGAATCACTAAAGCTTTATGCATTATCATGCGTGATAGGGGGAGTATTTACATTTTATCTAGGAACTATTTTTAGACGTTTAGCAATAAAATATATTTATATATAATCTTATTAGTTATGTTTACTATATCATTATTCTATGTAAATATGGTTGTACTTTCCCAAGGAGATATGTATTCAAATAATATTTTGATGATCATTCAGGTATTATTATGTCTTGGATATTCTATCTTATTAATATTTATTTTTAACTCTGTAATTAAGTTTATAAAGAAGGAGTGCGAAATTAAAGCAAAGGAACAGGAATATGAAGATTTTAAAGAGTATACAAGGAATTTAGAGAGTATTTATAAGGAAATGAGAGGATTTAGACATGATTATGTTAATATTCTATCATCAATAAATATATATATAGAAGAAAAGAATCTAGAAGGATTAAGAACTTATTTTAATAATAATATATTAAAAATGAGTAATGAATTAACAACAAGGGATTATAAAATAGCGTGTCTTCAAAATATTAAAATTCCTGAAATAAAAGGAATAATATCATCAAAAATAATAAGAGCTCAAGAAATGGGAATAGATATTGATGTGGAAGTGCTAGAAGAAATAGAGGAATTTAATATAAATACAATTCACTTGTGTAGAATATTAGGTATTTTGTTAGATAACGCCATAGAAGAGGTTATACATTGTGAATTCAAAAAAATTAGATTTGCAATAATAAAAAAAATGGACAAGGTAATTATAGTCGTAATAAATAATTGTAGAAAAAGTGTACCACCTATTCATAAGATTTTGAAAGAGGGATTTAGTACAAAGGGGAATGAGAGAGGAATTGGACTTTCAAATTTAAAGTCTATCCTAAGTAATTATCCTAAAGCAATAATTGAGACTAAAGTAACTGATAATGAATT
>JBOFVP010000406.1:0-1086 GCA_051653165.1 Clostridium sp. | reverse complement strand
CTTCTTGTCCTATTACCCTATTTTTCAAGTCATCTTCTAATCTTAATAGCTTTTCTCTTTCACCTTCTAAAAGATTTGTAACAGGAATTCCAGTCCATCTTGATAAAACCTGTGAAACCTCTTCTTCTGTTACTTCTTCTTTTAATAAAGCACCTTCATAATTTTCTTTAACCTCAATTTCCTTATCTTTAATTTCCTGTTCAATAGCAGGAATTTCACTATACTGAATTTCTGCTGCTCTATTATAGTTATACTCTCTTTGAGCCTGTTCAAGTTCTCCCCTAGCATCATCTAGCTTTGCTTTTAAATCTCTTAAAGATGTAATTGCTCCCTTTTCCTTCTCAAACTTGGCAGTCATTTCATCATTCTTAGTTTTAAGCTCTGCAATTTCCTTTTCTAAATCAACTAGCTTCTTTTGAGAACCCTCATCCTTCTCCTTTTGAAGTGCTTCCCTTTCAATCTCTAACTGGAATTGCTTTCTTCTAATTATATCAAGCTCCGTTGGCAAAGAATCTATTTCTGTTCTAATCATTGCCCCAGCCTCGTCAATTAAGTCAATGGCCTTATCAGGTAAATATCTATCTTGAATATATCTATCTGATAATTTTGCAGCAGCAACAATAGCTGAATCATGAATTCTTATTCCATGATGAATTTCAAACCTTTCTTTTAATCCTCTTAAAATAGAAATTGCATCCTCAACAGAAGGTTCATCAACAATTACAGGTTGGAATCTTCTCTCTAAAGCCTTATCTTTCTCAATATATTGTCTATATTCATCAAAGGTTGTAGCACCAATACAATGTAACTCCCCTCTAGCTAAAAGTGGCTTAATTAAGTTTCCTGCATCCATTGCTCCATCAGTTTTACCTGCTCCAACAATAGTATGAATCTCATCTATAAATAATATAATTCTACCTTCACTACTTGAAACTTCCTTTAATACCGCCTTTAATCTTTCCTCAAACTCTCCTCTATATTTTGCACCTGCAATTAATGCTCCCATATCTAATGAGAAGATTATTTTATCCTTTAAACCTTCAGGAACATCACCCCTAACAATTCTTTCTGCAAGCCCCTCAACAA
>JBOFVP010000405.1:0-10750 GCA_051653165.1 Clostridium sp. | reverse complement strand
ATACAAAGACAAACTTACAAAAGAGAGTAGATGCAGAGCATGGAGCTTGCCAAGGAAAGAAAGATTTAGCAACATTAGCTAAGCAATTAAACTTAGATGCAGTACATGATACAGTTCATGAAATGTGTAAAGATGAAGCTAGACATGGTCAAGCGTTCAAAGGATTATTAGATAGATACTTTGCTAAATAATATATATTTAATAAAAAGCGCCAATTGTTAAATTGGTGTTTTTTTCTATTTAAAAAAATTTTTTCAAAAATTCTTTACAAAGTTGTTAGGTAGGAGTACAATAATAATAATTTAATTAATAGGCATTGATGAGAACGAGTAAAATTAAAAGGATTTTACAGAGAGTACCCGGTTGGTGAGAGGGGCAAAAACTTTAATTTGAATACATCTCTGAGCTTCCACCTGAAAGATTACAACCAGTAAGGGATAGGACGGAACCTGCACCCGTTATAGTGCTAGAGTATAACCAATAGTTTGGCGTACTTGATAAGGAAGATATGGTAACATATCTTTGAATTAAGGTGGTAACACGTGAGTTTAACGCTCTCGTCCTTTTATAGGACGAGGGCTTTTTTGCATTTTAAATTAAATTAGAACCGCGGCTAATTTAATTTAAATGCATTAAAATTATATATTTAGGAGGAAATTAAATTATGAGATTAGAAGAAAAAAATATAAATGAAGATATGGAAATGATTTTAAAAGGGGTAAATGAAATTATAGGATTAGAGGAACTTAAAGATAAGTTAATAGAGTGTAAAAAAACAGGAAAAGAGTTAATAGTAAAGCTTGGTTTAGACCCAAGTGCCCCAGATATTCATTTAGGTCATACGGTAGTCTTAAGAAAAATAAAACAATTACAGGATTTAGGGCATAAGGCTGTGATTATAATAGGAGATTTTACAGGTATGATAGGAGATCCAACAGGTAAATCAAAAGCTAGAAAGGCGTTATCTAAGGAAGAGGTATTAGAAAATGCAAAAACCTATGAAGAACAAATTTTTAAGGTTTTGGATAAGGAAAAAACAGAGGTTAGATTTAATAGTGAATGGTTAAGTAAGCTTAATTTAGAAGATGTTATAAAGTTAGCTTCAACAATGACAGTGGCAAGAATGTTAGAAAGAGATGACTTTAAAAAGAGGTTTGATAATAACATGCCTATATCAATTCACGAGTTCTTTTACCCTTTAATGCAGGGATTTGATTCTGTTGAGTTAAAAGCAGACATAGAATTAGGTGGAACTGATCAAAGGTTTAATGTGTTAATGGGAAGAATGTTACAAAAGGAATTTAAGCAAGAACCACAATCTACAATATTTATGCCACTTTTAGAAGGAATAGATGGGGTAGAAAAAATGAGTAAAAGCTTAGGTAACTACATTGGAATAGATGAGGATGCAAACAAAATGTTTGAGAAAACAATGGCTATTCCAGATTCATTAATAATTAAATACTTTGAACTTGTAACGGATGTTAAGCCACAAAGAATTAAAGAAATAAAGGCAGATTTAGATGAGGGAAGAGTTAATCCAAGAGATATTAAGCTTTTATTAGCTAAGGAGATTGTAGAGTTATACCATGGAAAGGATGAAGCTATAAAAGCAGAGGAAAGGTTCAGGATGATTTTTCAAAAAAGAGAAATACCAAATGATATTCCAACAATTAAAAGTGATGGAAAGTTAGCTTTAATTGATTTAATAATTAATAGTGGTATTATTAAGGGGAAAAATGAGGCTAGAAGGTTAGCAACTCAAGGTGGAATAAAAATAAATGAAGAAAAGATTGTGGATTTAAATATAATTAAAGAAGATAAGGAATTTGTAATACAGATAGGTAAAAAGAAATTTTTGAAAATTATTAGTGAATAAAAGGAAAGCAGTAAGTATATACTTAAGGTAAAATTAAGTTGATAAAATATGGTATATAGAAGTATTATTAATAAAGAGGTGAATTAATTGATAAATTTTAATTCTATAAATGATGTAGATAATAGTAGATACAAGGACTTAACTATACCTTTATATGATAGTTACTGCTTTTCTAATATATTTCCAGCAATTAAACGGATTTTTGGTGATGAAATAAAAAGTAATCTTCCTAGGGTAGCTTTGGAAGACCATGGATTAAATACTAATAAAGTAATATTCTTTTTAGTTGATGCCTTTGGATGGAGCTTTTATGAAAGATATAAAAGAGAAAGTTCATTTTTAAAGAGTATAGAGGAAAGGGGAGTAGTATCAAAGTTAACTTCTCAATTTCCATCAACTACAACAGCACATGTAACAACTGCGGTAACAGGATTACCGGTATATAGTCATGGATTATATGAGTGGTTCTATTATGAACCAGAAGCTGATGATATCATCACAGCATTTCTATATAAAAACGCTAGAAGTAAGGAAAATCAAGTTTTAGAAAATAAAATAAAAGACCCACATTCGTTTATACCAAAGGAAAACTTTTTTAAGGACTTAAGTGGTTTAGGGGTTAAAAGTACTGTTTATCAACCTACTTTCATAAATTCAAGTATATATACTAAGACAACAATGGATGGAGCAAATCTAAAAGGCTATGATAGCTATGAGGATTTATTCCATTCATTAATTATGGATGTAAGTAAAAATGAGGAAAAGGAGTACTACTATATTTATTTACCTGAAATAGATGATATAGCCCATAGAAGGGGAAATACTTCAAAGACTTTCAATAATAAGGTTAATGAATTTCTAGGGTATATGGATACTTTTTTAGAAGAAGGAAATGAAAAATTTAAAGATACATTAATTATAATGACTGCTGATCATGGTCAGATAGATACAGATTTAAAAGAAAAAAATTACTTGAACCATATAATATCTAATATAGAAGAATATATTGTTAAAAATTCAAAGGGTGAACTATTGTGTCCAGCAGGATATTGTAGAGATTTTTTCTTGCATATTCAGGATGATAAATTAGAATTTGTAAAAGGAATGATTGAGGAGAAATTAAGTGACATTTTAGATGTGTATACCTTTGAAGAGTTTGAGAAAATAGGGGTATTTGGTGAAGTAACTGGTAGATTAAGAGAAAGATGTGGCAATTTAATTTTGATTCCAAAGGGCAATAAGAATATATGGTGGTATGAGGAGAAGGTTTTTGGAACAAATTTAAAAGGTGTTCATGGTGGCTTAAGCAAAGAAGAGATGGAGATACCTCTATTTATTTATAAATTTGATAATAATAAGAAAGATAATTTATAGAAAATATAATGTTTTGGCAGCGGTTTATGTTATAGTAAGGTTATATAAGTTATTATAAAGTGCTAAAGGTGGTGTAATGATGGATTTTAATATTTATATACTTTTATTGGGATTTTATTTATTTATAAATATTTTATTTTCATTTTCTCTGATTTTTATAGAGAGAAAGGATCCAACAACTACATGGGCATGGCTTTTAATATTTGTAATGCTACCAGGAGTTGGCTTTGTAATTTATATGTTACTTGGTCAGAATTTTAGTAGACAAAAAATATTTAAGCAGAAAAGGGTAATAGATCAAGCAAAGAGAAGAGAATTAAGTAAGAGGTTTTCAAAGACAGACCTTGGGGAACATAGAAATGTTGATTATGTAGATTTAATAAGAATGAATTATAACAATTCAGGTGCAGCATATACCTCAAATAATAACGTTAAAACTTATATAGATGGTGAAGAGAAGTTAAAGCAATTGCTTATAGACTTAGAAGGTGCAAAGAAATATATAAATATACAATATTATATATTTAAAAAAGATTTAATGGGAAAGCCTATTGTTGAACTTTTAGAGAAAAAGCTTCAAGAGGGGGTAGAGGTTAGGTTATTAGTTGATAGTATGGGTTCTAGAACTATAACTAAACACAAATTAAAGAAATATCTTAAATATGGAGGGAAATTCTCTATATTTTTCCCAGGGATTTTGCCACATATAAACACACGTATAAACTATAGAAATCATAGAAAAATAGTAGTTATTGATGGGGAAATAGGATATACAGGTGGTTTTAATATTGGAAGTGAGTATATCAATAAGGATAAGAAGGTTGGTTATTGGAGAGATACTCATGTAAGAATTGAAGGGGAAGCAGTAAAAGGATTAAATGAAAGATTTTTATTAGATTGGTGCCATGCTTCAGAGGAAGATATAGAAGACTTTGATACATTTGATCCAATAGAGAAAAAAGAATATGGTGATGTAGGTGTTCAAGTTGTAACATCAGGGCCAGATCATAATGAAGAGTATATAAAAAATGCATATATGAAAATGATAAATAATGCAAAAAGAAATTTATTTTTGACTACACCATACTTTGTACCTGATGAGCCAATATTAGAAGCTTTAAAAATTTCAGCTTTATCAGGGGTAGATGTTAGATTAATTATTCCAGGTAAGCCAGATCATAGATTTATGATGTGGGCAGCATCTTCTTATATAGGAGAACTATTATCCTGCGGAGTTAAGGTTTATTATTATATGGATGGCTTTGTTCATGCTAAAACTATTGTAGTAGATAGTTCTGTAGTAACTATTGGAACAGCAAATATGGATATAAGAAGCTTTAAGTTGAATTTTGAGGTTAATGCATTTATTTATGATGATAGAGTTGCAGTTGAAGCAGAAAAGCAATTTATAAAGGATATGGAACGGTCAATTGAAATTACCACTGAAAACTATATAAATAGAAGTAAGTGGTTGAAAATAAAAGAATCCATAATTAGGTTGGTAGCACCTATATTGTAAAATTAAGGTTAAAGCATTGACAAAAATTATCAATTTGGTATAATTATTGAAAAGAGAAAAGGAGAGATTATCATGAAAGGAATTATGAATTTAGTTGGAGCAAAATTTTATAGCTTTTTTTACTTTAGTTTCTGGGGCTTTTATTTTAGCGCTGGCTATTTATTCTGCACAAAAAAATATAATTCTTTAATGATGAGTTTCTAAGATTTTAATATATAGATAAAATATATTTAATTTTAATATAGAAATATAGGACTCATTAGAGTCCTATATTTTTTTATAAATAAAAATTTTCAAGGGGGCTATGAAAAATGATAGTAATATTAAACGCAAAAACACCAGAAGTGGAAGTAATGAAATTAACTGAGGAAATATCTAATTTAGGGGTAACTGTTAACCCTGTAATAGGAACAGAGCTAATAATATTAGGGCTAGTTGGGGACACTAGTAAAATAGATCCATCTCAAATTGAGGCAAATAAGAATGTGGAAAAGGTTATGCATGTTGCAGAGCCATTTAAAAAGGCAAATAGAATGTTCCATCCAGATCCATCAATTATAGATGTAAATGGTCAAACAATTGGGGGAAATAAAATAGCAATGATAGCTGGGCCATGTTCAGTTGAAAGTCCTGAACAAATTAGTGGAATAGCTGAAGATGTAAAGAGATTAGGGGCAAACTTCTTAAGAGGGGGAGCTTTTAAGCCAAGAACTTCACCTTATGCATTCCAAGGATTAAAATATGATGGATTAGAATTATTAAAGATTGCAAGGGAAAAGACGGGGTTACCAATAGTTACAGAAATAATGTCACCATATGATGTTGAGATATTTGCAGAGAATGTTGATGTTATCCAAGTTGGTGCAAGAAATATGCAAAACTTTGATTTGTTAAAAGAATTAGGAAAAATCAATAAACCAATTCTTTTAAAGAGAGGATTATCGGCAACAATTGAAGAATTATTAATGAGTGCTGAATATATTTTAGCTGGAGGAAATGAAAATGTTATTCTTTGTGAAAGAGGAATTAGAACATTTGAAACTTACACTAGAAATACATTAGATTTAAGTGCAATACCAGCAATTAAGAAATTAAGTCATTTACCAGTTGTTGTTGATCCAAGTCACGCAACAGGAAAGAGATGGATGATTGATCCATTAGCAAAGGCTGCAATAGCTGTAGGAGCTGATGGACTAATAATAGAAGTTCATAATGATCCAGCAAAAGCACTTTGTGATGGACCACAATCAATTAAACCAGATGCATATGGTAAATTAGTTGAAGAATTAAGAGTAATAGCTAATGCAGTAGGAAGAGAACTTTAAAATTTAGGAGGATGGACATGAAGGAGTTACTAGTTGACCTAAAGGAAAATAGTTATAAAATAATAATTCAAAATGGATTATTAAACAATATAGGAAGAGAAGTAAGAGAAGTATTTACTGGTGAAAAAATATTTATTATTACTGATGATAATGTAAATGGAATATATGGTGAAAAGGTGGTTAACCTTTTAAAAGAAGAAGGATATAATGTTGATATTATCTCTCTTCCACCAGGTGAAGAAACAAAATCCTTTAATGTTCTTCCTTCAATATATGATAAAATGTTAGATTTTAAATTAACAAGAAAAGATATTATAATAACATTAGGTGGAGGAGTTATAGGAGATTTAGGTGGATTTGTTGCATCTACATTCTTAAGAGGAATACCATTTATACAGGTGCCTACAACCTTGTTATCACAAGTAGATTCTTCAGTAGGTGGTAAGGTTGGTGTAGATTTAGAAAGAGGAAAAAATTTAGTAGGAAGCTTTTATCAACCTAAAAAAGTAATAATGGATCCTGAAACTTTAAACACATTAACTAATAGAGTATTTTTTGACGGTGCAGCTGAGGTAATAAAATATGGCTGTATTAAGGATAAAAGTTTCTTTGATCTACTAAAAACTTTTAAATCAAGAGAAGAAATTATGCTAAATATTGAAGAAGTATTATATGTTTGTTGCAATATTAAAAGAGTAGTAGTAGAGAAGGATGAAAAAGATTTAGGAGATAGAATGTTGCTAAATTTTGGACATACCATAGGTCATGCAATTGAAAAATATTATAATTTTTCAACATATACACATGGAGAAGCAGTTGCTATTGGGATGTATAATATAAGTAAGATTAGTGAGAAACATGGTATAACAGATAAAGGTGTAGCTGATGAAATAAAAGAAATATTAATTCAATATGGATTACCTTATGAAATGAAACAAGAGGATATGGGTAAAATATTAGAAGCAATATCTTTAGATAAAAAAAATTTAGGCAATATATTAAAAATAATATTATTAAATATAATTGGAGAAAGTATAATTTATGATAGTAATTTATCATTTTTCTCTTAAGTAGTGAGGTGAATATATATGGGAAGTATGAAAGTTTACACCAAAAAATTAATGGGGGAGGTTAAAATACCACCTTCAAAAAGCTTAGCACATAGGGCAATAATATGTGCTGCATTATGTGATGGTTCATCTATTGTTGATAACATTGATTTATCAGATGATATGATAGCAACAATAAATGGAATGAGAGCACTTGGGGCAGTCATTAATGAAAGAGATGGATATCTTGAGGTTAAAGGACTTAATTCTGTTGAAGCTAATTCTAAAAGAGAATTTGAGAGAGTTGTTGATTGTAATGAATCGGGTTCAACATTAAGATTTATTATTCCTGTAGCATTAACTCATGAAGGTACAACTAGATTTGTAGGTGAGGGTAACTTAGGTAAAAGACCTTTAGATATATATTATGATATATTTGATAGACAAAAAATAGAGTACACAAAGAAGGATGGAATCCTTGATTTGCTTGTTAAAGGGGAATTAAAGGGTGGAGAATTTAAGGTAAAAGGGAATGTAAGCTCACAATTTATATCTGGATTAATGTTTGCATTGCCATTATTAAAGGAAAACTCAAAAATAATTATAACAACAGAATTGGAATCTAAAGGATATATAGATTTAACACTATCAGTAATGAAGGATTTTGGTATTAAAATTGTAAATAAAAATTATAAAGAGTTTATTATAAAAGGAAATCAAAAATATAAATCTACTATGTATAGGGTTGAGGGTGATTACTCACAAGGAGCATTCTTCTTATGTGCTGATGCATTAGGAAGTGATGTAAGAATACAGGATTTAAAGGATGATTCTCTTCAAGGTGATAGAGAAGTACTTGATATATTAAAGAAGCTTGGAGCTGGTATTGGTAAAAGTAAAAATACATTGTTAGCATATGAAAAATTGCTTAAAGGATGTAAAATTAATGGGGCTCAATGTCCTGATATTATACCAATTTTAGCAGGTGTTGCAACACTATGTAAGGGCAGAACAGAATTTACTAATATAGGTAGATTGAGAATAAAAGAGTGTGATAGATTATCAGCAGTAGCAATGGAATTAAGAAAATTAGGTGCTAATATTGAGGAACTTGAGGATGGATTGATAATAGATGGTGTTACTGAATTAAAAGGTGGATGTGAAGTTTGGAGTCATAAAGACCATAGAATAGCAATGATGTTAGCTATAATGGCAACTAGATGTAAATTTCCAATAGTAATAAAAGATTTTGAATGTGTTTCTAAATCATATCCTAATTTCTTTGAAGATTTTAATAATTTAGGAGGGGAAGCACATGAGTGGAATATGGGGGAATAATATTCAAATTTCAATATTTGGAGAGTCTCATGGTAATGCTATAGGAATTAATATATGTGGATTACCTTCTGGGTTTGAAATTAATATGGATGAAGTTTTATTTGAAATGAAGAGAAGGGCTCCAGGGAATTCTAAGTTATCAACTTCAAGAAAAGAATCTGATTTCCCAGAAATTTTAAGTGGATACTTTGAAGGAAAGACTACTGGAACTCCCCTTTGTGCAATTATTAGAAATGGAGACCAACATTCAAAGGATTATGGCAAATTAAAAGATTTAATGAGACCAGGTCATGGTGATTATCCTGGATTAGTTAAATATTCAGGATTTAATGATTATAGAGGTGGAGGTCATTTTTCAGGAAGAATAACAGCACCATTAGTTTTTGCAGGAGCAATATGTAAACAAATATTAAGGGATAAAGGAATATCAATTGGAGCGCATATAAGTAGTATTGGTAATATAAAAGATGATGATTTCGATTTAGTTAGTATAGAAAAATCATATTTAGAAGAACTTAAAAATAATGAGATGCCACTAATTAATAAAGATTTAGAAATCTCTATGAGGGAATGTATTTTAAATGCAAAAAAACAAGGGGATTCTGTAGGTGGTGTTATTCAATGTGCTATTGTAGGAGTAAATGCAGGGGTTGGAGATCCGTTCTTCCATTCAGTAGAATCAATATTATCTAGTTTGGTATTTTCTGTTCCATCAGTTAAGGGTATTGAATTTGGAAATGGATTTGATTTAACTAAAAAGCGTGGTTCTGAATGTGTAGATTCCTATTTTTATGATGGTGATGTTGTAAAGACTAAAAATAATAATAATGGTGGAGTTTTAGGTGGGATTACAAATGGTATGCCAGTTGTATTTAAGGCTGCAATTAAACCAACAGCTTCAATATTAGTTGAACAAGATACAATTGATATAAAAGAAAAGATAGATGCTAAGCTTAATGTAGTTGGAAGACATGATCCTTGTATTGTTACAAGAGCTATACCAGTTATTGAGGCAGTAGCAGCTATTGGAATTCTTGAACTTATGAAAGGAAGATAAGCATGGAGGATTTATATTGGTGTAGAGATCAAATTGATGAAATAGATAAAGAGCTAACAGCATTGTTTGAAAAAAGAATGGATGTTGTATTGAAGGTAGCTGAATACAAGAAGAAAAATGGAATAGAGATATTTAATGAAAAAAGAGAAGAACAGGTTATTGAAAAAAATATTAAGTATCTAAATAATAAAGATTATGCTAAACCTATAAAAGAATTTTTTGAGTCTACAATGGAAATAAGTAGAGCAGTTCAGTATGATAAAGTTCATGAGGATGATAAACCATTTGTAGTATCATCTGGGATTGATCAAAATGCTGTTATAGGGTTTCAAGGAGTTTTAGGAAGCTTCAGTGAAGAAGCCTTACTAAAATATTTTGGTACAGGATATACCTCAAAAAATTATGAAGAGTTTGAGGATGTATTTAAAGGAATTCAAAGTGGAGATATAGACTATGGTGTTCTTCCAATTGAAAATTCATCAACAGGATCAATTACAGATGTATATGATTTGTTAAGAAAATATGGTTTTTATATTGTAGGAGAAGAATTTATAAAAATAGATCAACATTTAGTTGGAATAAAGGGAAGTATAATTGAAGAAATAGATGAGGTGTATTCACATCCTCAAGGTTTCCAACAAAGTACGGAGTATTTAAATAAATATGATCATTGGAAAAGGATACCTTTCCATAATACTGCAATTAGTGCTAAGCTTATAAGCGATTTAAAGGATAAAACAAAGGCAGCAATTGCAAGTAAGAGGGCAGCTGATATTTATGGACTTTCAATATTAGAAGAGTGCATTAATAATCAAAAAGAAAATTTCACTAAGTTTATAATTATAGGTAAGAATATAGAAATGCAAAAGGGAGCAGATAAGGTAAGTGTAGTATTCTCATTAGAGGATAGATCAGGTACACTATATAAGCTTTTAAAGCATTTTGCTCAAAATAAAATCAATTTAATTAAGATAGAGTCAAGACCTATAAAGAATAATTTCTTTAAATATTTCTTGTATTTAGATTTTGAGGGAAATATTGAGGATAAAGAGGTTGTAAGAGCACTAAATTTAGTAGAAGTTAACAGTGGATATTTTAAATTACTTGGATGTTATAAAAAGATAGAAAATGAGGTATAGAATATGGAGTTTTATGGACTTTTAGGAGAAAAACTATCCCATAGCCTTTCACCTAAGATTCACAATAAGC
>JBOFVP010000404.1:0-118138 GCA_051653165.1 Clostridium sp. | reverse complement strand
CATTAACATCCACAGACACCTCTTTCTTATGTGTCTCTTCCTTATATACATTATTATTATTTTTTTCATTCTTCTCATTCTTATTAGTTGTTGCTTGTTTGTTGTTCCCTTGTTGATGGTTTGTTACCCCTTTGTTAGTCCCTTGTTGATGGTTTGTTACCCCTTTGTTAGTCCCTTGTTGTTCCTTTGTTACCCCCTTGTTACATGACTTTTTTAAGGGTTCGTCCCCATTATTAATAAACTTAGAAACATCAATAATAGATATTAAAGAAGATGTACTTGAAGATACCTTCTTAATAAATCCCCTCTCCTCTAATTTTTTCATAGAAGTCCTAACACTTTGAAAGCTTATCCCACTTCCCCCACATAACATAATAGACTTAATCGATGTAATTAAATCTCCAGCCTTCAATGATAAAAGCTTACCATTCCAAAACCACTCATTACTTTTATAATTAGAAAGCAAAAGAAAAATAATCATAACAACCTTATCCTTAGGTGCAACAGTTCTCCAAATAAAATTATCTAAAAGCTCACGCTTAAGCTTAATCCACCCAGTTCCAGTTGTGTTTTGATAAAGCTCCCAATTTGATATTTTAATTCCATAATTACAACCCTTCTCACTAAAGGTAAGAAATCCTCTCTCCTCTAAAAATATTAAAGAACTATAAACCACCTCATAAGAAAAACCCTTGCCACAAACTTCAAGAAGCCTTTCCTTAGAAATAACAAACTCCCCTAAATCCTCACCCTCCTTATGGGTAGCTAAAAGCAAGGTGGTAATCAGAACCACCTTATCCTCACCCTTACCCTCAAGCCATGTTTTATTTTTTAATAAACCCCTATGAATTCTAACCCATCCTAACATAATACTTCACTCCTTCTAAATATAAGTTTGGCATTTTAAAAAATACCCTACACTATATAGCTGCGAAAAAGCCAAAATCGAACCCCCTTTTTCAAAAATAATTTATAAATTTTTTGTAAACACAAAAAAGGATGATTTCCCTAAACTAAGAAATCATCCCTTATATACTATATTAAATTCTACTTTTCCTCTTTACACTGCTTAATAAATGGATTTCTATAAAAAGAATATGCAAGCTGTGCACACATAAAGCACCAAATAACAGGTTCAGAAATTATAACCCCAAAATACTCAAGCTTTGGAATAAAAATAATAACAAACAATATTTTACCCACAAGCTCAATAACACTAGAAATCAAAGGAAGTAACTTCTCCCCTATACCCTGCAGAGAATTTCTTAAATTTAAAAGAATCCCTAAAACAGAATAGAAAGGCGCATTAACAACCAAATATCTAGCCCCATTATTTATAACATCCGGTTCAGATGACCCAGATAACCACCTAACAAGAAGTGGCGCAATAAAAAATAACACAATAGTTATAAAGAAAGACCATGCAATAGAAATTATATTTGCATACCAAACAGCCTCCCTAATTCTCTTACCTTGATTTGCTCCCTTATTTTGAGACACAAAAGTTGATAAACTCATTGCAATAGCACCAATTGGTATCATTACAAATCCATTAAGCTTTCTTGCCGCTGTATGACCAGCAATAATTAAATGTCCAAACCCATTAATAGCAGTTTGAAGTATTACAGTTCCAGCGGATACAATCATAAGCATTGCTCCCATTGATAACCCTTGTCCAAGTAATTCCTTATACAATTGCCCATCAAACTTAAAATGCTCCCTTTTAGGTATTAACATAGGACACTTTATTACAATATAAGTAACACATAAAACCCCAGATAATCCCTGAGCTATAACCGTTGCAAGTGCCGCACCCCTTATTCCCATATCAAATTGAGTTATAAACAATATATCAAGTCCAATGTTAGCTAATGATGATATTACTAAAAATATAAGTGGCATAATTGAATTACCTATAGCTCTTAAAACTCCAGATGCCATATTATATAAAAGCATAACACCAACAGACATAGTTACAACATATATGTAGGAATAAGACTCCTCAATAATATTAGCAGGAGTTTTAACAAGTTCTAATAATGGATAAAGGAATAGTTGTCCAATTATCATTATTACAACAGTAATACAAATTCCAATAATTAAAGATGCAGCCACAGATTTCTTAACCTGCTCCATATCCTTAGCACCATAATTCCTTGATGTAACAATACTCATACCATTTCCAACACCAAGTGCAAACCCAACTAATAAATCAAATACAGCTGCACAAGCACCAATTGCTGCAAGAGAAGTATCTCCTAAATAATTTCCAACAATCATTATATCAACAGTATTATATAATGATTGAAAAAGGCTCGAAATAAATAGTGGAATAGCAAAAATTATTAGTCCACGTAATATTTTCCCCTTTAATAAATCGACCTCCATATTTAACATCTCTATTACCCCTTTACTTTTATCTCACCTTATACTTTACTACTTCAGAACCTAGTTTAGTCAAGGTTTTTTTGATTTTTCTTGTATAGACAAGTATAATTACTAAATAATACATTAAATAATGTAATAATTTCGTTACTATTTGTTCATTTTTATGTTATCCTATTCATAACATTTTACTTTATAATTAGATTATGGGGTAATTACTAAAATTTTAAATAACTACTTTAAGGAGTGAGAGAATATGAAAAAGAAGCTTTTTACACTTTTAGCTACAGGGTTATGTGCTATATTATTAGCAGGATGTGTTGATATTTCAATAACACCTAAGAAGGATGCTCCAACCTCCCAAGAAGAAAATGATAAAAAAGAGCCTCCAAAAGAAGATACTAATAAAGATAAGGACAACACTAATAAGGAGGAGCCAAATACAGTAACACCCCCTAAAAAAGATGATACAACTCTAAAGGGTGATATAAACGTAAAGCTTATATATCACGAAAGCTTTAGTGAAAATAATTACTACACTACTGTTACATTAAAATCTAAGGATAAAGAAACACTAGTTAAAGATATTATATCTAAACTTAAAACTCTTCCAGATGAAAGCTATTTTGCAAAGCTAGAAAATAAAGAGTTTATGCCAGTACCTAGTGATTTAAACGTAAATTCAGTTAAAATTGCAACTGATGTAGTTACAGTTGACTTCAATAAGAACTTCTCAACAGGATTAGGTTCATCAGGTGAAAATAACCTACTTCAAACAATTGTAAACTCAATTGGAGTAAACCTTGGAGTAGATAAGGTTATTATAACTTTTAATGGTAAGAACTATTCTAGTGGACATATTGAAAAGAAAAATGGGGAAGGCTTCACTGTATCAAAGAAATCCCCTAGAGAACTAAAAAAATAACTTACAAATCCCAAACTCAATAAGTTTGGGATTTATCCTTTTTCACAAAAAAGAAGCTGTCCACTTTATTTAGTGTAACAGCTTCATATTTTCTATTCAAAATAATCCTTAATTTACTCCCTCACTTGGAGCATCTCCCTTATTTAATCCATCATTTCCAGGTTGAACTTCATTATTATTAGTATTATCAGGCACCTTCACCTCATCACCAACTGACGGATTTTCAGTCCCCTCATTTAAAGCAGGGTCCTTTGGAGCTTCTACTGGTGGAGTTTTATCGTTAGCAGTCCCCTCCTCCTTATTAAATAAACCCTTTATGTAATCCCAAACCTTCTCAAAGAAGTTTCTGCTATCCGTAACCTCAATAGCATTCTTATCAGTAGAATCTATTTTAGCATTCTCACCTAATAAATCATCATTAGTATTATTTAAAATACCAAGCTCCTTCTCTTCATTCTTAAATAATCCCTTAAACCAGTCAAAAGCACCACTAAACCAATCAGAAATCCTTTCAAAGAAACCTGTATCAATTGATTCCCCAGCCTCTTTTAAGTTATCCTCTACATTCTTCTTAACCTCATTTAAAGTCTTCTTCATATCCTTATAATTATAATTCTGCTCTGATATTTTACCCATTAAATCCTCAATTTGCTTTTGTTGTTCCTTTGATATAGTAATATTATAATTATTAGTAACATTCACTATAGTTTCAGCAATTTGAGTTGTATCCTTAGTATTATTTTTAATAACATCTATTTTAATATCATTAATAACACCAGTTGCTTTATCTTGTCCTATATCACTTCCCAAGTCCCCAGTTATTACTAACTCCTCAGAAGCAATCTCCTTTTTCTCCTCATCAAGCTTTTCCCCAGTTGCATCCTCAAAAGCCTTCATAATACCAGTTAAAGCCCCAGTTCCAGATACAGGGAACACACTTGCAACAACAGCATTTGCATCTGTCATACCAGCAGTACTTAAAGTTGTTGCAACCATTGCACTTGTAACCCAAGTAATGTTTGCTGTTTTAACCTTAATTCCACTTCCCTTTTTAGTTGGCTCCACATAAGCACAAGATAGGGTTCTTGTCCCAATTTGTTGCTCACTAGCAATACCCTCTAAATATTTTCTCTCCTCTTGGTTATTTACCTCTAAAAGAACAACCTCATTCTTTTTAACACCAAAATAATCAAGCATTGTTTCTTTTTGAGAGTCACTTAAATTTGCCCCTAAAGTTACAACTCTTGCACTATCAGCAAAAGCTGTAACTGTTTGAGATATTAAAATAATACCTGATAACATTAGGGATATTATAATTTTCTTTGATTTCATTTATTATTCTCCTTGTCTTTTGTATATTCTATGTCCTCCCATATTACTACAAAATAAATTAAAAGGCTATTATTTTAAGTAATTCTTAAGAAATATGGAATTATAATCCTCTCATTTCCTTACCATAAATAAATTCTCCATACTCAAAATCCTCAATTGAATCAATATCTATGGAATGCTTTCTATCCATAATATATCCATAGGTATTACTCGTATAAAGAGTTTTATCCTTTAAATATCCTAATACACTACCTATATATATAGCACCATTAATCCTATAGCTTTTCCCCATCTCTTGTCTATTACCTAAACTCCCCTTTGGTGTAGTTATTAATCCACTATTGTCCCTCTCCACATTAAGGGAAATATTATGCTCCCACTCACTAACACTAACAAGGGTACTGCATTTATTAGCAATTAATAAATCCATAGCCTCCTTAATATGATATCCCATTCTAAGAGGAGATGTTGGTTGAAGTACTACAAAATAATCATAGTCCCTATACTCCCCTAAAAGCTCCACTATCATATCACATACATTAGCCCTATCCCCTGATAGCTCCTCACTTCTTTTTTTAAAACTTATTCCATAACTCTCCCCAATTTTCCCATAACTCTCAGAATCACTAGATAACACTATCTCATCAAAAATTCCACTATTAATTCCC
Organism: Clostridium sp.; assembly: GCA_051653165.1. GTDB lineage: Bacteria > Bacillota > Clostridia > Clostridiales > Clostridiaceae > Clostridium. Next base: position 112,828 of record JBOFVP010000404.1, on the reverse strand, counting down.
TCAATAATGCTATAACATAATAAAGGCTTCCCACAAAAATCCTTAATATTCTTATTCTTAATTCCCTTAGAACCACTTCTAGCTGGAATTATTCCAAGTATTTTATATCCCTTATACATTACTCCTTAAGCTCCTCTATCATATCTTCCATAGCCTTAAATTCACCCATATCAAGCCATTGATTTCCAAAAACCTTATATAACTCAACCCTCATTCCACATTCTAAAGCCTTTAAAATCACATCAGTCATTTGAGTTTCATTCCCCTCTTCAATAATATCCAAAACCCTCTTATTTATGATATACATTCCAGTATTAACCAAAATGTCCAAGGTAGGCTTTTCCTCTAAAGATATTATATTTCCACTCTCATTCTCCCTAAATACCCCATATGGAATTGCATACTCCTTCTTTGCACATATTACAGTAATATGGTTCTTTCTTTCTAAATGAAACTTAATCATCTTTAAATAATTATCCAAAATAAGAATATCGCAATTAGTTACAAAAAAGTTTTCAAACCTCCTACCCTTAATTAGAGATAAGCTTCCAGCTGTTCCAAGAGGAGATTTCTCCTCTAAAAATTCAACCTTATATCCTTGATTCCTATTAAAATATGCCTTTAAAATATCCTTTTTATAGTTAATAGACAATAAAAACCTATCAAAACCATAATTATTAAAATTATTTATTATTCTCTCAATAATTGGTATATCCCCAATTGGCAACAACCCCTTAGGAATAATATTAGTATAGGGTTTAAGTCTAGTTCCCTTGCCCCCTGCCATAATTATAACTGGAATATTAAAATTATCCTTCTCATAGTTCATAATAATCCCTCTCTTATGTTTATTAAACCTCTTCCTAAACTAATTCAATTACATATTATCCAAAATTCTCAATTTTTCTACAATATAATTTATGTCTTTATGAGTCAAATTGGTACTACAAGGAATATTAATTACTCTATTTAAATACTTATAAGCTAAATCTATTTTAAAACCTTCGTTATTTATATAAGGTACTTGAGTGTGATTTAATTTCCAAATAGGCCTAGATTCTATTCCATTCTCCCTAAGTTCCTTTATAAACCTATCCCTATACCCCTCCTTACCCATAATTGAATAAAACCAATAATTATTTCTTGAATTATTATTAAACTCTAATAATTTAATATTTTTAAGCTTCCCTAACCCCTCACTATAAAGAAGATAATTTTCAGTTTTCTTAAGAATAAAACCCTCTAACTGTTCTAACTGTGCAACCCCAAGACAAGCCTGTAAATTAGTCATCCTATAATTAAATCCAACCTCATTATGAACATAATATAACTCATTATCCTTTCCTTGAGTTGATAAATACTTGCCATGCTTCCTATCATCATCATCCTTGCAAAATAACATTCCTCCCCCTCCAGTAGTTATAATTTTATTACCATTAAAAGAAAAGGCACCAAAATCTCCTATGGTACCACAAAATTGATTTTTATATTTTCCTTTAAGATAATACCCTCCAAGAGCCTCCGTTGCATCCTCAATAATTTTAATATTATATTCCTTCCCTATTTCCATAAGCATGTCCATATCTGCCATATTCCCAAATACATGGACTATAATAATTGCTTTAATAAGCTTTTTAGTTCTTTTATTTATTGTACCTAAAGGAGTTTTCTCACAATTATTATTTAAAAAATCCAAAACCTTACTAACATCCATATTCAAGCTCTCATCACAATCCATGAAAATAGGTTCACCACCTAAATATCTAATAGGATTAATTGTAGCAATAAATGTTAAAGTAGGTACAATAACCTCACTATTCCTATCCACACCACTTAATAATAAAGCTAAATGTAGTGCAGCCGTTCCATTCTGTACAGCTACACCATCCTTAGTTTTTAAGTATCTTCCCATTTCTTTTTCAAATCTTGTAATAAACTCTCCCCCTGTACTAACCCAGCCCCTTTCAAGCTCCTGTAATACATACTTTTTTTCATTACCCATTAAATTTGGTACTGATAATGGTATCATTCTTATCACATCCTCTTATTAATAAAGAATTTCCTTTATAACCATAAACCCCTCTGCATAAGCGCATCCAATGGTTAACCCCCTATATTTTGCTAAGGCAATTGCCCCCTCCTTAGACCTTGGATGAGGAAAATCAAAAATCTCTCCCTTGTAAACCTCTATTCCCTTAAGCTTCCCCTCCATAAACCCTTCAATATTTATAAACAAATTTGGAGTAAACCCCCTTAAAGCTGGATTAAGTCCAAGTTCAGTTTCAGATAGGGTTTCATAGGAATACACCCTCTTCACCTGTGGAAATCTAAAACTCTTTGTGCAAGCCATACAACACTCAAAAACCACCTTATGATCACTATGAATATCACTAAAATTCGGAATAAATAATGTATTAATATGTCCCTTCTTTATACACTTACCAAGTTCCTCAATTATATTACTTTTAGAAACCTCCTCTAATTTAGTTGGAGGAAATAAAAGCTTATACACCTCATCAAAGCCAAATATGTTCTTAACCTTATCAATTTCCTCCTCCCTTTTTTTAATCCTTTCCTTTGAAAAACCTAAATTCTCCTTCATTTCCGTAATAATACACCAAGAAACCTTTTTTCCCTTTGATTTTAATTTTAAAATTGTACCTCCACACCCAAAAGCCTCATCATCTGGATGTGGGGATATAATCATTACATTTCCAAAATCCATACTAATCCCCCTTTGGATCCTCACATTTTTCTAAGAAGCTTTCAAAGGGCAAATCCCTCATTAATGATAAAATACCATTAATTGAATTCCCATTTCCATAAGGAGATTCACACTCATCAATCTGCTTCATATATTCTTCATTATCTAAATTTCTAATTCCCTCAATTATATTTTCAACCCCATATTCTATAAAATTAACATTAGTTGAAGTAAGTCTTCCCTTTTGCCTATTTCCCACATTAATAACAGGTATTTTTAATAATGGACACTCATACACCCCAGCACTGGAATTCCCAATAAGAAATCTTGTATTCCTTAATAAATTTATAAAGCTTTCTCTATTTAAATTCTTATAAAAGTGAAAATTCTTATTATCCTTAAACTCATCAATAACATCTATTATACTTTTATTTCCACTATCAACATTAGGAAAGCTCACAAAAGTCTTAACATTTTCACTTTCCAAAGCCATTAAAATTTCAAGAAATTGTTGTCCACAAAATCTCTCTTCCCCAGCTAATGGATAGTACATTAACATAGCATAATTATTCCATTCCTCATTTTTATTAAAGGATTTTAATAATTCCTTCTTTCTTATAACATTAGTATTAATTAATTTATCTAAAGATGGACTTCCCACATTAAAAATCCTCTTCTTATGTTCACCCATTTTTAATAGTCTATTCTTTGCATCCTCATTTGTAACAAAATGAATTGATGAAAGCTTAGATACACTATGCCTAACAACATTATCAATATTTCCATCTATTGCATGATCCCCACCAAAAAAATGTATGGTTGGAATTCTAAGATATGCTCCAAGCAATGCCCCAACCATAACTTCTTCTCTATCACCTGCGTATATTATTGCATCTGGGTTATATTTCTCAACCTCTTGAACGGAGTTTTCAAGTAATAATCCAAGAGATTTCACCCTAGCTCCCCTAGAGTTTGAATCAAATAAATTTTCAATCTCACACAATATAGGAATTCCGTCCCTTTCTATTTCTGCAACTGAATACCCATAAGTATGGCTTAAATGTGCCCCAGATACTATTAGTTTAATTTCAAAATCCTTTGAATTATTTAACCCCTTATATAATTCTTCCATTATTTCATAATCTGATCTTATTCCTGTAAAGGCTAATATTTTTTTAATACACATCCGAATCACCCATCTGAATTTCCCATTTTCTATAATCCTCAAGCCCACAATCCCTCTTAAATAATTTAATAGAAAAATACGTTATTGGCTCAGTATTTTCAAAGCCTATCTTTTCAATAAAACCATGGAGTGGATTATAAATTGAGTACCACATATTAATTTTTATAATATTTCTTTTCTTCATTACCTTACAAAACTCTAATAATAACCTTTCACCATCATTAATAGTTTTATAGTCTATTTCTATTATATCTATTTCATTATTATTATAGATTTTATAGGTAATTTCACCAAAAATATTAAAAAGGTTATAATACTCATATTTATTAACTGGATTACTATCATATCTCCATATTTTACTCTTAATAAACCTTGCTCCCCTAGTTACTATTCTATTATCCTCTACAATCCTACCCTCCCTTAGATTCTTTAAATTAAGTGATAGAGTTGGAATTTCATATACATCCTTCCACCCTAAGTCCCTAATAAAAATCCCATGAGAATTCTTATTTGGAAAACCATAAACCCCAAAATAACCTAGTTTCTCCACCTCTTCATATAGCTGAACTGCCAACCTTTTAAAAATCCCTCTTCCTCCATATTTAGGGTTAGTCATTGTTGTCATAGAAAGGGCAAACTTCTCCTCTTTTTCATTAATAATTAAATTTGTAGGAGAAAGAGAATAATTAGCTACAATTTCCCCCTCATCTAATGCCACATTCATTAAAAAATCATCACTACTATTACTTAAATATCTCCATATTAAATATTCCTTTGAAACACTCCTTTGAAAACATATATTAAATAATCTCTGAAACTCTTCTATTCTTAATAAAAACTCTTCCTTTGTTAGTAATTTACTCTCCATTTACATCATCCTTTATTAACTCATCAGCTTCATAATCCCTATTTGATAGTTTTCCTAAAACCTCATAATATTTACTTGGAGAAATTCCCCCTCCAGGTCTTTTAACCCCTATATTATTAACAGTATACCCCTCACCCTTTTTAATTTTACACATTGCAACTATGCTTTTTCTCCCAACCTTCATTATTTCCTTTTCTTTATCACTAGGTTCCTTTAATGCATTTCCAAGCATCCTCTCAAATTCTCTTATTGCATGAACAAACTCCTTAAGCTCATCACCATTTAAACTAGCCTTATGGTCTGGTCCCACCGATTCCTTATTAAAGGTAAAATGCTTTTCTATAATTGTAGCTCCCATGGCAAGAGCCCCAATTGCTGCTATCTCCCCCTTTGTATGGTCAGAATATCCAACCTCCACTCCTAAGGTTTTCAAAGAATTTATTGATAATAAGTTTACCTCCTCAACTGGAGTTGGATAATTAGAAGTACAATGAAGCAGGGCTATGTTATTTTCCCCATTCTCTCTTAAAAATTCTACGGTATCAGAAACCTCTTTAAAATTAGCCATTCCTGTTGATAATATAATTTTTTTATTTGTCTTACATATCTCCTTTAAAAGAGGGTAGTTATTTATTTCACTTGATGCCACCTTATACATACAAACTCCAATTTCTTCTAACTCATAAAAGGATTCAATATCAAAGGGAGAACATAAAAAAATAAGCCCCAAAGACTCTGTGTATTTTTTCAAGTCTAGAAGCTCTTCTTTTGTTAATTCTAAATTCTTAAGCATATCATATTGATTTTTGTATTTTTCACTATTATCTTTTTGGTAATCTGCAAGAGAAGCATTAATAGTAACCATGTTCTTAGCTTTAAAGTGTTGAAATTTTATACAATCAACTCCCCCTTCAGCTCCAATATCAATAAGCTTTTTAGCTATATTAATATCACCATTATGATTTACCCCAGCTTCTCCTATAATAAACACCCTACTCATTTTTCATTAACCTCGCTGGATTCCCTATATATACAGAGCTTTTAAATAAATCTCCAATTACAACACTTCCTGCACCAATCATTACATTCTCCTTTACAGTAACCCCCTCAATTAAGGTTGCATTTGCCCCAACATGACTTCCTCCACCAACCTGCACACCCCCACAAACAACAGCCCCTGGAGCAATGTGAACAAAGTCAGAAATCTTACAATCATGCTCCACAATAGAGCCAGAATTAATAATAGAGCATTTACCAATAGTTGTACCAGAATTTATTATTACTCCTTTACCAATAAAAACCCCTTCTCCTAAAACAGTTCCTCTTGCAATTATAGCAGTATTATCAATAATTCTAGGAATATTAAAGCCATACTTTTTAAGCTTTGTGTATATTTGTTCTCTATTATAAGAATTCATTATTCCACCTAAGGCAACAAAAGCATTTCTCACACCCTTGTTAATAAAACTGCCAATTTCATTATCATTGTGATAAACCTTAATCCCTTCTAACTCTCCTAAGGTTTTATCTATATCAAATATTCCAACAATTTTATATCTAATTCCCATAGAGTCTATAATGCTCCTACAATGTCCGCCGCCACCTACAAGTATAATATTTTCCAATATAATTCTCCTCCCTATAAAGTGTTAAATTATTTATTATAAATATTACTTCTATATTTACTTAGGTTTTCACTTACTTTAAACCACTCTATAGTTCTTTTTAATCCCTCTTCTAGGGAATATTTATCCTTCCAATTTGTTAAATTTTTAATTTTTTCATTAGATCCTAAAAGCCTGTTAACCTCACTATTTTCAGGTCTAACCCTCTCCTCATCACAAATTATATGAGCATTCTTATTTATTAATCCTATTAACATAGCTGCAAGGTCATTTATAGATATTTCATCACCAGTTGCTATATTAATCTCTTCCCCTATGGTTTTTTTACTATTATAAATTTCAATGAACCCATCAACAGTATCTAAAACATAATTAAAATCCCTTGTTGGAGTTAATGCTCCAAGCTTTATTTCTTCATTTCCACATAATAATTGAGTTATAATAGTTGGTATAATAGCCCTTGCCGATTGTCTAGGTCCATAAGTGTTAAATGGTCTTACAATTGAAATAGGCATATTAAAACTTCTATAAAAGGCTTCTCCTAATCTATCCCCTCCAATTTTACTTGCAGAATAGGGGGATTGTCCCTGAAACCCATGATTTTCATCAATAGGAACATACTTAGCAGTTCCATAAACCTCTGATGTTGATGTAATAATAACTCTTTCTAACTCATTATCCTTTGCTTTTTGAAGTACATTTAAGGTTCCTAATACATTCGTATCAACATAGGATTTAGGCGCACTATAGCTATAGGGAATTGCTATTAAAGCAGCTAAATGAAATACCCCACTACACTCCTTTAATCCCTCCCCTATAATGTTCTCATCTCTAACATCTCCTGCAATAACTTCAATTTCATTTAGAACATGGCTATCTATTGTATCTAACCACCCCCAAGAATTTTGTGAGTTATAATGTATTAAAGCCTTAACCTTTTCCCCTCTCCTTACTAACTCCTCCGTTAAATGACTTCCTATAAATCCACCTGCACCTGTTACTAATATTTTATTCAAATAATCACCTACCCATCTATAGGAATAATTTTATAGCATAACTTTGTATTTTCTATTAAAACGTAAAATCTTCCCTCTTTATCTGTCTTAAGTATTTTAAAAATAAATCTTTTTCTATTGTTACAATTATTACACTGAATCATCTTATTATCACAATATGGACACCAACATTCAATTAAGATAGTCTTATCCTTTTCAGGGCTTCCATATTGATTTACAACCATCCCCTGTATCGTTACCCCATTACATGAACATTTGTACATCTTATTACCCTCTTCATTTAGTTAGTGGTTTATATAAACTAATTTTAAATTGAGCTCCTTCCTCCTGTTCAACTCCAAAGAAATATTCTCCATCATCTCCAGAAATGGTATATCCTAAATATTCTGATACCCCATCCTTTATTTTAGTTACCTCAATTAATATCCCACTAGTACCACTATTATCCTCATCAATTAACTTTCCAGATATAATTGATTGACTAGTAGTTTTTGTTACTATTGTAATATCTAATGATTCTACTCCTACAAAATTGCAGGGGCATAAAATACATTGCTCCTTGTATTTCATTTTTCCCTCCTTAGTCTACTAATGGATATACATTTAACTCATATATTGCATTTGACTTTGGAACCAAGGCAACAATATACTCTCCTTTATCATTTGTAAATGTATATCCTAAATTATTTTGTTTATCTTCATTTAAGATTATTTCAATTACAAGTATGGCTACACCCTTTGCAGGAAGGTTGTTCTTATCAAACACCCTTCCCTTAATAAGTGAATATCTTTCGTTATTATACTCAAGATTTACTACATTAATATCTTCCTTTGATAAATCATCAGAATTTATAATAATAGTATTATTATCCACAACTTTTACTCATCAGATTTTTTATTAGTTACAACTGTTATATTAATTTGTCCCTCACTTGCCTTAGTTGATGATATAACATTTCCCTCTTGAGCTTCTCCATTTACAACTACCTTACTTACACCAATTTCCTTATACACTTTTCCATCAATTGTTTTTTCCATGACTTCCTCCTAGGATACTTTATTTCTATTTCATTATATGAAATTCCCTAATTAGAGTTACTACTCTTCCATTAGTAGCTTTACTTTTTCTAACATCTTAACAACCTCTTTAAAGTAAAATATAAAGCAAGTACTTTGATACTTAAGATTAGAAGTTAATTTTTGATAATCCTTAGCCATCATTGAAAATTTCAATTGTTTTACCTCAAAATCAAACTTAGTAAAGTATGCTGATAAATAATACTTCTCCTTTGATGTTTCAAATTCAGTTATAAACTCAAGGGCCTCATTAAATTTAACTATTCTCTCATCCCCCTCATCAAGCTTAACCATTTCAATTGAAGGATCACATTTAGATATCCTCTCTAAGTTACTAAGAATCTCCTTACCTTTTTTAATATTCTTACTTAAAAACCTTTCAATATCCATCATTACATTCTCAGGGTTTAAATTAACAGTATAGTTCCTTTTAAACTCCTTCTTCTCCCAATTAAATATATCAAGGGTAAAAATACTCTCTAAATCCATATGTGGTGCATTCTTAATATTTGCACCAAAGGACCCATTATAATAATTAACATCCTTACTCACTAATAAATCCTTCACTATATATTCCTCCAAATTCAGTTTAAATTCATAGAGAGTTCTATTTGTATAAACTTCATTCCCATATACATCCTTATCCTTCAATTGAGCTGAATAATTTTTAGGGTCATCAAATTCAAAAGTTGCCTTACTTGAATGATGTTCACCATTTGTAAAAGCCAAGTCTTGCCCTACAAGAATAATATTAGTACACCCTAAAGTTCTTCCTATATCAACACAGGTATGGGCAACAGACCCACCAAGATAACATCCCTTTAGATTTTTTAATTCTTCTAGTACCATACTTAAAAGGTTAGATAAATAAATCTTCTCCCCTTTATACTCATTAATTATTTTAGAATTAGAATATTCATAGAAAACAAGTGGGATATTTTCATTTAAATGATCCTTTATCATTTCATAATTATCATCTATTGGGTCTACCGATACAATTAGATCAGGTTTTATTCCCACATTAAGAAGTGCCTTAAGTGTACGTGTTCCTGCAATAATAATTGAATTTTTTAGTTTATCCTTATTTTTACTCATTACTTCTAGGTTTTTATTAAGAGATGGCCCTGCTGAAATTATAAAGGCTGGTAAATTTTTTTGTAGATTCTCATACTCATTTATTGGTGTGGTCTTATTTACAATATTAATATTTCTTGATAGGTTTTTTATAAAAATATCCTTAAATCTATAGCTTAGGTTTATTAAAGCGGAGCAATTATAATATTGATGATCTATTACTTCTATAAAGTACTTATACTCTTCCTCATAGATCTCTTTATAGTTTCCAAAGGGAAAAACATATAAATTATTAAAATTATTAGGATTTATTATAGCTCCAAGCTGTTTTGGTAATAATTCTTCCTCATAAAATAAAACAGCTAAATTTTGTTTATTAATCTTTATTATTTCATTATATACTTCTATATTTGGTTCAATAATTAGTATTCTATTATAAGGTGTGCATAATTTAAATATATCATCTATATAGCTTAAGGTGTCACCCCCAAATATAATAATCAATGAATCAAACTTTAAATCATCAATTTCCTTTTCTATCTTCCTTATATTATATCTATAGCTTAGTGTATTAGATAAAAAATATAACTTTTCATCTTTAGTGATTTTATAAGTCTCATATCCATCTATTGTTTTTATTCTCTTCATCTTTTACCTCACTTTTAATGTATTAGCTAAAAAGGGGAGTAGCAAAAAACCTTGCTACTCCCCCTTTTATTACTTAGCAAATGCCTTGATTGTTAAAGGTTTATTTGCACTAACTGTTACTCCAAATTTTCCAGCTGGATCTGTAAATGTTGTATGAGTTGGGTTTCCAGTAGTTGGTGCTGTAGATTCCCAAATCAAAATTGCAATACTTCCTAATTGTGTGTTACTCCATATAGCTGTTCCAAATAGTAATGCTAATCCCCATTCAGTGAACTGTGCATCCCCATTATGTGATGCACCTGATGTTAATACTGTATTAGCTATTGTAACTGCAAAAGGTCTATAGTTTGCCATATACGTTTCCTCCTTAGAATTTTCTTCTTTTGTTTTATACTCTATTATATTAAATACCATAAATTCTGTTCTTATATTATGTTGAATATGCAATGATTTTGTAGAAAATTATTTCTTTATTACATGGAACAGAAATTCCATACTCCCCCTTTTCATCTGAAAAGGTTATTCCAACAAATGTTTCATTTCCCAAACTATCAATTGTATAGATTTCTATTGCAGCATTTTTCATAATTTCATCATTTAACCCAAGAACCTTTCCTTTTAACAACACATATTTCAACACATTAGGAGATTCTGTCATATATATATCTTTTATTACAACTTCATATTGTAAAAGTTCCTTACCTGTAATAGTAATTTTATCCATAAAACCACCTAGTTAATTTTTAAATCCCTCTATTATATTCAAATCTATAATAGAGGGATTAATTTTATTTATTCTTTATCCTTAAAATTTCCATAGCTGTTCTTGTTCTTATTTCTATATCATCTGAATTCAAATCATTATTTAAGCTCTGTAGTGCTTTATTCATTAAACTATCTAAACTCAAATCCCCTTTAACTTCAAACATATTTTCTGTACTATTATTTTCTACCATTTCGCACTCTCCCATAACCCTATCTAATTCATTTACTTTAAGTTCATCTAAGTCAAACTCCCTTTTTCCCTTAGATACTGTATTCCTACTTGATAATAAGTTCTTAATGTCAACCGACACTTCATCCTTATTCTTTTCACCTATCCATTTAACATTCCTTCTATGACACATACCCTCATTATTATTATCATAGCTTTTTTCATACACATATCCAGATACCCTACCAAAATGAACAACTTCCCCAAGTGAAATTACCACAATATCATCTTCCTTCATTAGATTAACAAAAGAATTAACACTTGCTACATAATTTCCAAGCTTTTGTCCCTTAACATTATACTCATTTCTTAAACTTTCCTTTATTTCATCCCTTGAAGAGTGAGATAAATCTCCAATTCCAGGCCATCCTATACAAATAAAACTATCCCTTAGAAACTCTTCTCCTCTTTCTATTCCATGTGGTTTTGTTTTAACATTGAAAAGCCACATCAAATCACCTCCAAATATATATGTTAATTAATATATATTCCTATAATATGTAAATATTACTTTTTATAATGACTTTATCAAGTGATCCATGAGATAAAAAAAGCTGTTACACTAAATAATTAGTGTAACAGCCTTTTCCCTTATTCTATTGTTTCTCTATATGAATACTTTTGAATTAATTTATCCATAAATATTTTAATTACAGCAATTACTGGTACAGAAACCACCATACCTACTATTCCAAATAATCCTCCACCTAAAGTAACAGCTAAAAGAGTTAATAAAGGATTTAACCCAAGTCTTCCCCCAACAAATTTTGGCTCTATTATATTACCCTCAATTTGTTGAACAATAAGTAAGAATATAATACACGCTATTGCAATTTTATAATTAAAGAATAAGTTTATAATTCCAACTGGAATCATTCCAAGTAATGGACCAAAGTATGGAATTAAATTTGTAATACCACAGAATATTCCAAGTAACAGTGCATACTCTGATCCAATTAACATTAATCCAAGATAACTTACTAACCCCACAAAGAATGAATCTATTAATTTTGCAACTATATATGTTCCTACATTTTCGTGGAATGTAATTAAAACATCTCTAAATAAGTCTCCTCTTTTCTTCTTTAACAATACATAGCTTATTTTTTTACCATAAGCCATAAATCCTTCCTTATCAGATAAAAGATAAAAGGAAATAATAACTGAAAATACAAAATTAATTAAGAATGATGTTACTGAAATTGTTGTATTTACTAAGTTATTTATTAGAAGCCCAAATATAGAAGTTAATTTTGGTATTATCTTAACTATTTGCTCAGTGAACTGCTCCATAACTTGACCAAACTTATCATACTCAAAACTAAGTAACCAAGCCTCTAAATCCTTTGAATAATCAGGAATATTTGAAACCAAGTGCACTATACTTTCAATTAAAACTGGAAGAACCAAAACAATTAATAATGAACTTAAGAATATGAATACTCCATATATAAGTAATAATGATAACCCACGCTTTAACTTTAATTTGTTTTCAATTAAATTAACTAATGGATTTAATATGTACGCAATTATTAATCCCACAATAAATGGTGATAACATAGATAAAATCTTAGAAATACCACTTGTTATTGAATTCAAGTTTAATATAAGTTGGATTATTACAAATGTTGTTACAAGAGTCCAAACCCACTTCATATTTATCTTATCGAATTTAAACATTTTTACACCTCTACCTTTTTTATTACTTTCTTGTACATTTTATATTAATACAATATAATAAATAATTCAAAGCATTTTTTATGAACACTTTGTAACTATATTAACATACATTTATAAAATTTTCCATTTTTTCTCTTTTATTTTTTCTAAAATAGTACTATACTTTTATTATGTTAAATTTTATGGGGGTATTTTTATGAGAAAAAAAGATATACTTGAACTAAAAAAAAGATATAAAAAAGAACAATGCACCTTTACTAAAATGTGTGGGTGTTATGTTAATGGTGAGAAAAATGTACTTCTAAAATTTAGGGATACTTTCTTAAATATTGAGGAGGATGTATTTCATAAATATTTAGAAATTGCAAAAAAAGTATTATCAGGAACTATTGGAAACAATCTATTAGAACTGAATTTCCCATTAAATGAAGACCTTGTTAATGAAAAACAAGTCTCTCTAATGGCTCTAAAAAATTCTGTTTTAAAGGATGATACTCTTCTAGATAATTTTTATGATTCTATTATAGATAACTTTGACTATACTGGAAACTACTTAATTGTTGTTTTCCATGATGCATATGATGTTATAACAAAAACAAAGGATAACCTAAAGCTTGATGAATCTGAGGAGGTATATGAGTATATATTATGTGCTATTTGCCCTGTAGAACTATCAAAAGCTGGTCTTAGATACTTTGAGGATGAAAACCTAATTGCCTCAAGAGTACGTGATTGGATTGTTGAAGCTCCAACACTAGGCTTTGTTTACCCTGCCTTTATAAATAGAAGTAGTGATGTTAATTCTATTATGTATTACACTAAAAACCCAAAGGACCCTCATCATGAGTTAATGGAAGGTGCTCTTGGATGTTATAAAAGACAAACTGCTACAATACAAAAGGAAGCCTTCCATTCTATTATAGAAGGTAATGTTTTAGGTGATGAAAAGAAAACTGAAAAGTTATATATGGATATTCAAGAAAATCTAAGTATAATGATTGAGGACTATAATGCCATTTATGATGATGTTGAAAGTGAACCCTTTACCCTTACTTCTGATAGGGTATCAACCCTTTTAAAGGATAGTGGAGTTTCAACTGAGGAAACCTCTAAAATTGAAAAATCATTTATTAAAGAGTTCGGTGAGGACCTTCCTTTAGCTGAAAGTATCTTAGACGATAAAATCTTAAAGGAAAAAGAAAAGTTTAAAAGAGAAGAAAATTTAATAAAGCAAGTTAAAGTTCTTGAAAACAAACTAAGAGAGGTTGAAAATAATACCCTTGAAGTAGCCCTAGATAAGGTTGAAAATACTACCCTTGAGGCATCTGAAAACAACACTCTTGAGGTATCCTCAGATGAGATTGAAGTAGATTCTATTAATGAAGCTAATGAAATAAAAGATGATGTTTCCCTTGAAACATCAAATTCTACTAGTGTGTTACTAAAAGTTACTGAGGAAAAAATCCCTCAAATTAAGTATGAGGTTATTGATGGCCAAAAATGCATAGTAATACCACTAAATGAAAATGAAGAAGCTAGAATTGAAAAGGTTGGGCTTGTATAAAGCCACCTTTTCCTTTATAGTCCTCTTCCTGCAAGAGCTAAAATATTAAGTACAATACCCACACCTATTACTCTTATTACTACATCTCCCTTATCCATAACCTTATTATTTTTCTCAAAATATCTTTTCTTAAGAAAAAAATGCACAATTAAATAAGCTAGAAAAAAACCTGCTCCAAAATATCCAATTATAAATGACATTTCCCATCACCCCTTCCACTATTATCCATTATATATTATATGTTAATTAATAACAAAAAAGAACTCCTAAATACTAGAAGTTCTTTTAAAGATATTATTTATATGAAATTTATTTGTTTGTCTATTTTTTAATTTCTATACCGCAGCTATGTGAAGAACACTCCTTATTATATGGACATCCTATACACTTAACTCCTTTTTTCTTCTCTTTTACAATTTTACCAATAGAAAGAGACAAAATTAATATTATTAATACTAATACTATTGCATTTCCCATGCCTTATCACCAGCTTTAACTTTTACTTTTTTATTTCCTTTAAACATTAAGTATCCAATTACTGAAACTAACACAGAAACTACTACTAAACCTGGTAAGAAACCATTACCTAAGCCCCCTGTAGTTACTAAAGTTCCTACTTGATATACTAAAAATGCTACAATATAACCTGTGGCAAATTGGAATCCAATTCCACCCCATAGCCATTTCTTATTTTCCATTTCTGAATTCATTGCTCCAATTGCAGCAAAACATGGTGGCGTAAATAAGTTAAACATTAAGTATGAAAGTGCTGCAACTGATGTTAATCCCATAATATCTGCAACATGTCCACTTCCTGAAACTAAAGCTAATTCTTCAGTATCAATAAAGTTAGTTATTGAGTAAACCACAGCAAGTGTACCAACTACATTTTCCTTTGCTATAAATCCAGTTATAGCAGCAGCAGCTAATTGCCATGCTCCAAATCCTAATGGTATTAATGCAACAGCAAAAGGTGATGCCAATGTTCCTAGTATACTTGTCTTTTCTGCCCCTTCAGCAACCACTTCAAAGTTCCAATTGAATGTTTGCATAATTTGAATTACAGTATTACAAACCAAAATAATTGTTCCAGCTTTAACAACATATGCCTTACCTCTTGATAACATAGAAAGAGTAGCTCTCTTTAAACTTGGAACCTTATATTGAGGTAATTCCATTATAAAGTATGATTTATTATTTTTTTCTCCAGTTATTCTAACAACAATTAATGCTCCAATTATAACTAGTAATATTCCCATAAAGTACATTCCAGTACCAACTAAGGCTGAATCATTAAAGAATACTCCTGCAAACAATGCAATTACAGGTAATTTTGCTCCACAAGGCATAAAAGGTGTAAGCATAGCTGTAGTTCTTCTTTGTCTTTCATCCTTAATAGTTCTAGTTGACATTATTCCAGGAATTGAACACCCTGTTCCTATTATCATTGGAATAATACTCTTCCCACTTAATCCTATTCTCTTAAAGAACCTGTCCATAATTACAGCAATTCTTGCCATATATCCACAATCCTCAAGTAATGCTATTAAGAAGAATAGAATCATTATTAAAGGTAAGAACCCTAAAACTGCTCCAACTCCACCAATTATTCCATCTAATAGAATTGAACTTAATACAGGTGAAATTCCCTCTCCTAAAAGCCCAGCTACAAATCCATTAAAGTTATCTATTAATCCCACTAAAACATCAGCAATCATAGGCCCTAAATAACTTTGAGAAATACTAAATACTCCCCACATAACTAAAGCAAAGAATGGTAGTCCAAGCCATTTATGTGCTAAAACCCTATCCACCTTATCTTGAGTTGTAAGGTTATTACTCTTCTTTGTTCTTTTTTCAACCCTTTTAACAATCTTATTTACAAACTCATATCTTCTTTTATCATTTAATTCCCCTTCTTCTTTAGAAGTTGGATTTTTAATTTCATCTTCATAAGGTGCATCCTGTGCTTTATTTTCTAAAGCTGCAGCAACCTCTATTAATTTAGCTACTCCATTTTCACTTCCTTTAACAGAAACAGTTTCACAAACCTTACACCCAAGAGCTTTCTCAAGTTCTTTTATATCAATAGTAGTTCCTAACTTTTTATTTATATCACATTTATTTAAAGCTATTACCATTGGTATTTTAAGCTCTAATAATTGTGTAGTAAAGAATAAACTTCTACTTAAGTTTGTTGCATCCACAATATTAATAATACAATCAGGTTTTTCATTTTGAATATAATCCCTTGCAACACTTTCTTCACTTGTAAATGGAGACATTGAGTATGCTCCAGGTAAATCTATTATCTTTATATCTTTATTTGTATTATTTAAATTTTTTCTAAGTTGTCCTTCTTTTTTATCTACTGTAACTCCTGCCCAGTTTCCTACCTTTTCACTTTTTCCAGTTAAAAGATTGAAAAGAGTTGTTTTTCCACTGTTAGGATTCCCTGTTAATGCTATTTTCATATCTGTCCTCCATATTTTATACTTCTTCTACCTTTATTTCTTTAGCTAGTTCTCTATCTATGCTATATCTTCCATCCTTTATAGAAACAATGTAGTTATCACCTAAGATTGATATTAAGGTTATTTCTTCTCCCTCATAACATCCTAATGTAAATAAGAAGTTTTTTAACTCTTCATCATTGGTATTAATATTAACTATTCTATATACTGTTCCTTCTTTTCCTGTACATAAGCTGTCTGAAACCATATTTTCACTGCTTATCCCCTTAAGCCTTCCAAAAAATGTTTTTCTTAAAATCCCTTCCATCTTAAAGACCTCCCTGATATTTTTTATGTCAAATTTATTATTCTCACTTATTTGATAGCGATTATCAATAGCTATGATATTATAATATTCAATTTCATGAAAAATGTCAAGGTTTTTTGATAATAATTATCAATAAACTTCAAGAAAAAATTTATAACAATAAAGGTGGCCTCTTCTACTAATGTAGGAAAGAAGCCACCTTTATATTTAATTATTCACCTAAAAACATTTTTATATCATCTTCAACATTAGTTATTCCCCCTATTCCAAAGTTTTCAACTAAAACTTTAGCAACATTAGGTGAAAGGAATGCTGGAAGAGTTGGTCCTAAATGTATATTCTTAACTCCAAGGTATAATAAAGATAATAAAACTATTACTGCCTTTTGTTCATACCAAGCTATATTAAATGATATTGGAAGATCATTTATATCCTCAAGTTCAAATACTTCCTTTAATTTTAACGCAATTAAAGCTAGTGAATATGAGTCATTACATTGTCCTGCATCTAATACTCTTGGAATTCCATTTATATCTCCAAGTGGTAGTTTATTATATTTATATTTTGCACATCCCGCTGTTAAAATTACAGTATCCTTTGGAAGTTTCTTTGCAAAATCAGTATAATAATCCCTTGATTTAGCTCGTCCATCACATCCCCCTAAAACGAAGAATCTTTTAATTGCTCCACTTTTAACTGCTTCTACAACCTTATCAGCCAATGCAAACACTTGAGCATGTGCAAATCCACCTATAATTTCACCATTTTCAATTTCCTTTGGAGGATTACATCTTTTTGCATGTTCAATAATTACAGAGAAATCCTTATTGTCTTCTGATTCTCCCTTAATATGTGTACATCCTGTAAATCCAGCTGCACCAGTTGTATATAATCTATCCTTATAGCTTTCCTTAGGTGGCACTATACAGTTAGTTGTCATTAAAATAGGTCCATTAAAGCTTTCAAACTCCTCTTTTTGCTTCCACCATGCATTTCCGTAATTTCCAATGAAGTGCTTGTACTTCTTAAATGCTGGATAGTAGTGAGCTGGTAACATCTCAGAGTGAGTATAAACATCCACACCAGTTCCTTCTGTTTGTTTTAATAACAGTTCTAAATCCTTTAGGTCATGTCCTGATACTAAAATAGCAGGCTTGTCTGATACTCCTATATTAACCTTTGTTATTTCAGGGTTTCCATAAGTTGAAGTATTAGCCTTATCTAAAATTGCCATTCCATCAACTCCAACCTTACCAGTTTCAAGAGTTAAGCTAATTAAATCCTCTAGGCTCACGCTATCATCAAGAGTTTTAGCCAATGCACTTTGCATAAATATATTTACACTTTCATCATCAAACCCTAATGCATTAGCATGCTTCATATAAGCTGACATTCCCTTTAATCCATAAATTATAAGCTCTCTTAAGCTTCTTACATCCTCATTTTCTGTTGATAAAACTCCAACAGTATATGATTTTTCATCTAATTCTTCCTTTGTTACTCCATTCCAAAGTCCACACTCTGATAACCCTTCCCTATTATTTAAGCTCTTAAGTAACTCTTCCTTAACCCTTAATGTTTCTCTTACTCTTTCGTAAAATACCTCATCATCAAAGTTAGCATTTGTAATTGTAGTAAAAAGATTAATTGTAACCAAATTATTCACTTGATCTGAAACACCAACACCCTCTTCTCTAAGCCTTGTTGTAACCTCACTTAATCCCTTTGTTACATATACTAATAAATCCTGCATTCTTGCAAGGTCTGGTGATTTACCACAAACTCCAAATTTTGTACACCCTGTACATCCTGCTGTTTCTTGACATTGAAAACAAAACATTTTATTATCCATAATAATTATTCCTCCATTAAAGTTAATTTTTGCCCCAAGTTTTAATCCTATGCTCTCTCTATTTTAAAAGTTGTATTATCTATTTTAGTAAATTTATAATCCTTTGAAATATTATCAATAAATGATTTAATCCACTCATTTCTTAGGTCATAGAAAATTGTTACATCTACCCCTTCCTTTTCCCAAGACTCCTTATGAACACAAATTCTTCTCTTCCAAGTTATTTCATTGCTTGTGTTTGAAACAACTTCATTTGCTCTATCACAAGGCATACCATCTAATATATAGTCGTTAAGTAAGTTATATAAGCTCTCAGGGGTTACCTCAACTAATTTTTCTTTTCCCTCTGCCGATGCTATTCTCCCTTGATTACTATATAAATCCTTTAACCTTTCAAGTCCATCCTCACAATTATCTAAGAAGAACTTTGTTCTCCAAGCCATTCTTCCTTCAGCCTTATGAATCTTATCCTGTAACCATCCATGAATATTACCTTCATCTATTAAATCCTTTAAATCTTTTTTAGGTAAAGGTTTATGATATTTTTCCTCTAATAAATTCTCTAACTCATCAGAGTGTATATTATTTTTATTACTTAGTTCAATTACCTCATTTTCTAGGCTCTCAAACCATTCAATTTTATTAAATAACCAATAATGTATTTTTCCTAAAAATAAACTCATTATTTTGTCCTCCCTTTGTTTTAGGTGATGATATTAGTATAGGCTTATTTATAAATAAAATATGTGATTTAAATCAAATTTTCAAAAAAGACCATAATCCTGATTGATTATGGTCTTTCAAATCAAATATATTATCCTACAAAGGTTTTAAAGTATTCCTTATCCTTTATAGACATTCTTTTAGTTCCAATTAATTTAATTACTCCAATTTCCTCAAGCTTTTTAAGCTTCCTACTTATTGTTTCACGTGTAACACCAATATAATTTGCCATTTCCTCTCGACTTAAGGGCAATGTAATTTCTATATTCCCACCTAAATCCTCTCCATACTTTTCTATTAATCCATTTATTAAAAAGGCTATCCTTGAATCAATATCATTAGTTGCAAGAGTTTGAGCTAATTCTTCCATTTTACCAAGCCTAGAAGCAACCCCCTCTAGCATTTTAAGACCAATCTCAGGATTCTTTAAAATTATTTCTCTAATTACACCCTTACTTAATGTACAAATTCCACAATCCTCTAAAGCCTTTGCATTAAAAGTATCCTTAGAGTTTCTAACTAAATTTAATTCTCCAAAGAAATCTCCCTCAGATAAAATATGTAATATTTGTTCTTTCCCATCACATGTATATTTATATAACTTTATTTTTCCTCTATTAACAAAATAAAGAGTTGAAGCTTCATCCCCCTCTTCAAAGATAACCTCATTTTTAGCATATCTCTTTCTTTTAACCTGCTTTGTAATCTCTCTTAACTCTTCATCCGTAAGTGACTCAAATATAGATACTCTTCTTGCACAACTATTGCCATCACAATCACCACAACAAAAATTCAATACTTTTTCCATTATGCTTCTCCATTTCTAAAATAATAATCTATTATAACACTATACCATATATTTTTGGTAATTTTAAAAAGAAAAAAACACCCCTCTGGAGTGTATTAATCAATAAATTTATAAAATATTGTTTAGAACCAACTATATATGTCAATAATTATAATGTAATAGCATCACACTTTCTTACAGTTTTTCTTTTAAAGAGCTCCTTGACTTTAGGAGCTCTTTATTTATATATTTATTAATATATATATAAATAAATACCAATCCAATGTAGTATTGCCCCTACCAATACAAAAAAGTGCCAAACAAAATGGTCATACTTCTTATCCCTAACAAAAGGAATCATTCCAATAGTATATATCACCCCACCTATTAAAATCATCCAAAGCAGTGACATATTATTTTTAATCATATCAGGTATAAATACTAGCCCACTCCACCCAATTGTAAAATACAATGTAAAATGAAGCCATGAAAATCTAGCTGGTCCAAAAATACTAACCATTGTTATTCCAAAAATAATTAAAGCCCATTGAACTGAAAATAATACAATTCCAAGGGTATTACCTAAATAGACTAAAAATATAGGTGCAAAGGTACCCCCAATTAAAAGATAAATTGAACCATAATCAAATCTTCTCCATAATCTCTTAACACCTGACCCACTCTTAAAGCTATGATAAAGTGTACTCATTAGCATAAGTAAAAATAAACTTATACCATATACACAGGTTGCCATAACCTCCATCCCAGTATCTGACTTTAACATTAAAAGTACAAACCCTATTATAGATAATACCGTACCAATACCATGAGTTACAGCATTACCAACCTCTTCTAAAACAGTTAACTTTGGTGGTTCATTTAACTCTCTATAATATTTTTTTCTTTTTTCTTTTTCTAACTTTTTATCCATCATTCTATTCCTAACTTAAAATTCTTATTTTTATAATAACACCTTATATAAAAAATTAAAATAAAGTTTTTATTCCATTTTTTACCACAAAGTAGTATAATTGAATTGTTAAACATTTACAATAGGGAGGTATTTTAATGAATTTTAGTTTTAAAAAGAAACTACTTTCAACAGTTGCAATTGCAACAACAGTAGCTTGCACATTATCTACTAGTAATGTTGTACTAGCTCAAAGTGCTAATGAAAAAAATAATAAAAGCACTGAAGTATCAAACAAAAGCACATACAGAAATGTAATGTATTATGGGGATTGGTCAGTTTGGGGAGGGCAGGCAAATTATTATCCAAAATATATTCCTGCCGAAAATTTTACTCATTTAAACTATGGATTTATTGATTTCAATGCCAAAGGAGAATTACAGTTTGTAGATGAACACGCAGCATATTATACTCCATGTGGCGAAGATGTTGCTTATGGAGATTTAAACGCTGGTGCAATTAATGCAATACAAGATTTAAAGCTTAGAAATCCAAACCTTAAGGTTGGTGTTTCATTTGGAGGGTGGACTAGATCTAGAGACTTTTCATCTGTTTGTGCAGATCCTGCTTTAAGGAAAAAACTTGCTAAAAACATGGTTGATTTTATCAAATACACTGATATGGATTTAATTGATTTAGATTGGGAATATCCAGGGTTAAACAGGAAGCCTGATTTAGTTGATAGCGTAACAGATGAAGGATGTATTGGAACGCCTGAGGATAAATATAACTATACACTCTTAGTTAAGGATATTAGGGCTGAGCTTGATAAGTTAAGCTTAGAAACAGGAAAAACCTATGAAATTTCAATAGCAATGCCTTCACCACCTGATATGATTGAGGATTCCATTGATGTTAAAGGAATGTTTGAGGTTATTGATTTTGCAAATTTAATGACCTATGACTATAGAGGACCTTGGGACGATAAGTCTGGTCATACCACTGGTCTTTATACAAATCCAAAGGACCCTAAGAAAGCTCTTAATTTATCAGTAGATGGTTCTGTTAAAAAATTCATAGAACTTGGTGCCCCAAGTGAAAAACTTGTAATTGGAGCTTCTTACTATACAAAGGGATGGGAAAAAGTTTTAAAGGATGGAAGTGACAAAAATAATCCAGGTCTTTTTGGAACTTGCCTACCTGTTAGAACTGATTACGATGGGTTACCTACTACTGGTGCACAATCTGAAGTTGCTCCTGACCCACAATATGGTGGTAGATATTCAGGGGTTTGGAGATATGGTTCCATTGATAAACTTAAACAAGCCTATCCTAATGTTAAAGAATATTGGGATGATTCAGCTAAAGCCCCATATCTTTATGATGAAAATGAGGGAGCCTTCTTCACCTATGATAACGTCCGCTCAGTTGAAGAAAAGGTTAAGTATGTTAAGGAAAATAAATTAGGTGGTATGATGGCTTGGATGGCTTCTGGAGATAAACAAACAGATCCATCATCTAAAACTAGGGACGAACTTATAAAGACTACAAGTAATGCTCTTTATGGTAATAATCTTCCTAAGGATAATGAGCTTAAATTTACATCACTTAATATTGGTTTAGACATATCAATGAATAATTATGGTAACGGTAGTGAAATTTCTATAAACTTAAAAAATAATTCTACTTTAGATTCTTCAAATGCTGTATTAAAAGCTGCAGAACTTAGAAGTAAATCAATTCTAAATGGAATTGTTTATATTAAGTTAAAAAACGGTACTATTCTATCTTCCGCTTACCCTACTAGCAATATAACTAATAAAGATGGATATACTGCTATAGATTTAGCTCAATCAAATGAAGGTCGTGGAATTAAACCTGGACAAAGTATGAATCTTAAAGTATATAGTGATCTACCTTTGAAGGATAAAAATGATATTCAAGAAATTTATATAACTCAAAGAGTTTATAAAGATTCAGTGGAGTTTAAAAAACAAGTGCTTCATGGTAATAATGATATAGTTACATTAGCTGAGGCAGCTATAAGATACAACTTAAAATCCTCTGATTCATTATTTGATAAAAGATATGACTTAACTAATGATGGGATTATTGATATTTATGATTTAGTATATATTGCACGTACTCTTTAAAACTCAAAAGAGGATTCCGTATTTTGGAATCCTCTTTTTCTATACACTTTAAAATCTTAAGCTTTCATTTCACCTAATTCATTAGTTTTTAAAAGCTTATTAATTTTAATCCTATAGCTTATCATTAAAGGAATTGAAGCAGCTATCCATGCAACTGGGTCTGCTAAACAAATCCCCATAAATCCTAAGTATGTTGGAAGAGTGAAGGCTACTGCCCCTCTAGCTAAAAGTTCATAAACTCCAGCCATCATTGGAACAAAGGATTCTCCCATTCCTTGAAGTGCATTTCTATAAATAAAGATTAATCCAAGTGGTATAAAGAACAGTGCTGAAACTGTTAAAACCTGTTGAGCATAAGCTAGAATTTCTGGATCAGGTTTGTCAATAAACATCATTACAAAATACTTCCCAAGGAAGACTAAAACAACTCCTGCAATAATACTTGTAATTATTGATATTTTAACACAGCTCTTTACCCCCTCTCTTATACGTTTATAATTTTTTGCTCCTAAATTTTGACCACAATATGTAGCCATTGTTACTCCAAAGGTTACAGCTGGCTGCATTACAAGTTGAAGGCCCTTTGATGCTGATGTAAATGCTGCAATTACTGTTGACCCAAAATTATTTAATGCTCCTTGCACTATCATAATTCCAAGTGCTGTTATAGAAAACTGAAGTGCCATTGGAATTCCTATCTTTAAATGTCTAATATAATAGCTTGTTTTAACTTTAAAGTCTTCTTTTTTAAGCCTTAATATATCAAACTTTTTATATGTATAAATTAAACATAATACAGCTGAAAACCCTTGAGAAATTATTGTTGCATATGCTGCTCCTGCTACTCCCATTTTAAAATTAACAATAAACACTATATCTAATACAACATTTAAAAGTGATGCAATTATTAAGAAATATAATGGTGTTTTACTATCTCCTAATGCTCTTAAGATACATGCAACTAAATTATATGCCACTGTTGCAATTATCCCACCATATATTACTTTTATATATGCATTTGCATCACCTATTATATTTTCAGGTGTATTCATTAATGTTAATAGTGGTTTTGAAAATAGTAAACTTATTAAAGTAACAACTATAGTTGAAATTACCGCTAAAGTTACTGCACTTGCTACAGCTTTTTTCAATCCTTTTTCATCTTTTGCACCAAACTTTTGTGAAACTAATACCCCAAATCCACTTGTTAAACCTATTACAAATCCATTTACTAAAAACACCATTGAACCAGATGCACCCACTGCTGCTAAAGCATCTACTCCAATAAACCTCCCAACAATTATTGTATCTACCATACTATAAAATTGTTGAAATATGTTTCCTATTAATAGTGGTATAGAAAATAATAGGATAAGCTTCACAGGATTCCCCTGAGTCATATCTCTTGTTTTTTCTTTCACTTTAAATCCCCCTTTTCTTTTGTTAATTTATAAATGATTTCTTCATTTTTTATTCATAATTTTATTTAACCTTAATAATATATCATTATAACTTAATAAAAGCAAAGAAATTTTTCTTAAAAATAAAAAGTAGCTTATTATTCCTCTAAGGAACAAGCTACTTTTCATACTAATGACCTAACTCTACTTTTCTCACATTTTTCTTGTAAACTATGCTATTTTCATAGAAGAAAGTAAACCATGCAAAATTAACAAAAAGAATAAACCATAAATAGTTTTCTGTAAAGAATCCCTTTAATCCAATTAAGCTTAAAAGCCCTAAAAAACCTAAATACTTATGTTTATTAATATCCAAAATAACCGCCCCTTCACCATATATTATAATAATTATAACATATTTGGTATTATAAGCAAATTATTACATTTTTATCGTATATTTTATTTCTGGCCTTCCCACATTACCTATTGCCATATTTCCTTCAACTAAATTAATACTTTCCAAATAATCCATATATTTTTTTATAGTTACATTACTAACACTTATTTCATAAGATATTTCTCTTAGCGTCCAAAGCCTTCCCTTATTATTATTTAAAAAATCATAAACTATTTTCAAAGTTCTTTTGTTTAGTCCTTTAGGCAATGAAATTTCATAGTTTTCTCTATTTATCCCCTTATTATCAACCTTCTCTTGAGTAATTTTACCTTCACAACTAAAAATATCATTTCTAATCTTGTACTTACTAATTCCCTCTTCAAATCTTTTAAAATCGAAAGGTTTAATTAAATAATCTACTACTCCATAAGCATAAGCTGTTTTTAAATCCTCAACAGTATTAGCAGCTGTAATCATAATAACAGGTTGAATAAACCCTTCCTTTCTTATTTCCTTTAATATTTCAAGTCCACTTTTTTCAGGTAAAAAAACATCTAATAAAATTAAATCTATATCCTCATTTCTTAAACTAGTTAATACATCACTTTCATACATTACAGGGCCAACACTAGCAAACCCTTCAATACTCTCAATATAATTCTTATTAATTAATGCCACCATAGGGTCATCTTCAACAATCAATACCTTCTTCATTAGCTTTCTCCTTTATAAATCATCACAATAAAACTCTTAGAATCCTTAAATTCATCTATTTCAATACTACCTTTATATAATTCTACTCTATTTTTTACAAGAGATAATCCAGTTCCTCTATTATCACCCTTTGATGAAATTCCATATTCAAAGATTTTTTCTTTAAGTTCACCATTAATTTTCTTCCCATTATCTAAAACCTGTATTTCAATTAAATCCTCATCCTCAAAAAAGGTAAGAGACACTCGTCTATCTTCATCATTTAATTGGGAACATGCCTCAAAAGCATTTTCAATTAAATTACCTATAATAGTTACTAAATCTAAAGAACTTACAATTTTGTGCTCCTTAAATAAAAAGGACCCCTCTTCTAAGGATAAAGTAATTTTTCTTTCTTTAGCCACTAATTCCCTACTTAACAATAAAGCTCTAACATAATAATCATCAATTTCATTAAACTTATTTGTATTTATTTTTTCAACCTCTTTAAGTTTTAAAATATAGGACTCTGCCTCATTATATTTTTTTATCTGCAACAATCCTAAAATTACATAAAGGTTATTCTTAAATTCATGAATATTAGCCCTTAGATTTTTTATTACTTCATCAATACCTGTAATTTCTCTAGCAACCCTATTAATATTTTTACTATCTATTAAAGTAATTACCGCTCCAAGATATATATTTTCCTCAGTAATATTCTTAATGCTTATAAATATCTTTTCTCCGTTTATTGCAAACTCCTTCATATCAATTTCACTTTTATTTTTTATATATACCTCCAACATTTTAACCACATCATAGCTTTTAAAATCTTTAATTAAATCATAGCATTTACTATTTATTTCAGTAACCTCAAAGTTTCTATTTAAGGCTATTATTCCCTCACTAACTGTATTTAAAATAACTTTCTTTTCTCTATAAAGCTTACTAATTTGATATGGCTCTAAATTATGCATTGCACTTTTTACTCTTCTCGCTAAAAGCTTAGAAATTACAATAGCAATCGTCAATGCTATTATAGCTTGAAAGAAATATTTTATCTTTATTACATTAGTAATTTTCAAAATATCTCTATAACTTTTACCAACCATAACAAATCCAACCTGTTTTTCCTTATTATATATTGGCTCAAACCACCTTAAGGTTACCCCAACAGACCCCTCTTTTATAGAGAAATAACGTTTACCATTTAATAAAACCTCACCCTTATCATCTCCAATAAATATTTCCCCTATTTGTTCAGTTTTTAAATGAGAGTATTTTTCTCCATTCATATCTGCAACAACTATTATATCTACATTTTCAAAGCTATTAATTAAGTGACTTGTAATATCTTGAATAACCCCATCATTTTCTTTTTTAGTTAGCCTTTCAACTACTCTTTCATCACTTGAAATGAATTTTCCAATTTCAATTAAACTTTCTTTATTATTATCATTATAGTTTTCTAAGCTTGTAACCAATAAATTTCCATATGAAAATATTAATGGTAATGAAGTAATAATTAATGCTATTATAATTAATTGCTTTTCAAAGCTTATCTCCAATTTATATTTTCTTCTCATATATTTCTCCTGAACTCTTCTAAAATTTAATTTATAGAATAAAAATGGTTATATTATAATGTTCCCCTAGGAGTTTACATTATAATATAACCTTAATAATTATGCTATAGCATTTTTACAAGTACCATTATTTAAGTACTCTTTTAAGTTCTCATAAGAGAATTCTATCATATTGCATAAAGCTTCATCTGTATATGAACCCATATGAGGAGTAACTAATACTTTAGGATAAAGATTTACTAATTTTTCAAAAACTTCATTTGAAAGTTTTCCATTTTCAAAATCCTTAAAGAATATTTCTGACTCACCCTCAAGCACATCTGTACCAAATCCACCAAGCTTACCGCTTTCTATTCCACGAATTATAGCTTCAATATCTTGGACTTCTCCTCTTGCAGTATTAACAAGAATAGCTCCATCCTTCATTTTTGATATAAACTCATCGTTAATCATGTGGTAGTTTACACCCTTAATATATGGAGTGTGTACTGAAATTACATCACAAACCTTTAATAGCTCGTCCATTTCCATAAATTCAACTATTTCTTTAGCTGCATCACTTTGATAAACATCATAAGCTACAACCTTAGCACCTAATCCCTTGAATAGTTTAGCAGTAGTAAGCCCTATTCTTCCTGCACCTAAAACACCTACTGTACAATTTCTTATTTCCTTACTAAACATAGTAGCATCTACTGTAAAGTTCTTTTCTCTTGTTCTATTAACGGTATAAGCAGTATGTCTTAATAACATCATTGATAATGAAACAGCTAATTCTGAAATTGCATTTGGTGAATATCCTGGAACTCTTGCACACTTAAGTCCAAGTTCACTAACCGCCTCTAAGTCTACATGGTCAAATCCAACTGTTCTAGTTAAAACATATTCTAATCCGTTATTTTTTAATAACTCTAGATTTTGTCTATCTGCCTTACAGTTTCCTCTTACCATTATAGCTTCAGCACCAATAGCTTCCTTAACATTTTCATGATTTAATCCTAATGTAACTAGCTTAATGTCATATCCAAACTTCTTGTTTATTTCATTAAAATATGGTACTTCTGTTTCTCTTACTCCGTAACAAACTAATTTAATCATGACCTTCTCCTTTGTAACCTAAATTTTTAAATAACACCTAAATTTTTAATAACTTCTAATAATACAATCCAAACTGGCATTGCAAATACAGCTACTACAGTAGATAATAATGAACAGTTTGATGTAAACAGTGATTCTCTATCAAAACTAATAGCATATGCTGCTGCTACTGTTGCCGTTGGTGCTGCCATCATTATAACTGTTGTAGCAACCCCTTCAAATGAAACTGGTAATATGTTTAACTTATTTAATACTACTAATAATACTAAGTTGATTACTGGTACTAAAATAACTTTTATTACACTATATACCCAAGCATCTTTTTGAGATACAGCCTTCTTAAATGGAACTTCTGCTAAAGTAGCTCCAATTGATAACCAAGCTAATGGTGAAGCTAATGCCTTTAAGTAATCTAATGGTTTATATAACCAAGGAATTGTTTGGTCAATTCTAAGGAATGCAACTTCCTTAAGCTCTCCCTTAACTGTTACACCAACTTGTGGTAACATATCTTGGCATAACCATATGAATAAACCTAAGAATGTAGCTATTATAATTGGATTTAAGAAAATTTCCTTCATGTTCTTTTTGAAGTTTTCCTTGTCCATTTTCTTTCCTGACATTGTTATGTATGCATATGAGTAAAGGAACACTCTATAAGCTATATTGAATATGTTTGAATACATCGTTCCAACTGCACCATATACAGCTGTTACTATTGGAGTTCCAAAGAAAGTTGTTGAACCGAATATTGTTAATACTCTATAAACATCTTGCTTGTCCCCTTTAACTCTAATATAGATAAACTTTGTTATTGGAATTAATATAATATAAATTACAAATCCCCAAACTAAAATACTTAATCCTTGTCTTAATTGCTCTCCATTAATATCTTTCATAAAAGATGTAAATGCTAAAGCTGGTAATGAAACTGAAAGTACAACCTTCGTTAACATTTTTGATGCAGTTGAATTAACTATCTCTTTCTTTCTTAAATAAAAACCTAATAAAATAATACTAACTGATGAAAAAATCGCTCCTAAAATTGCGTTGTCTGTTAGCGTCTTTTGAATAATTTCTAACACAATATCTTCCCCTTTTGTTTAAAATTTAACACTTTAATTTCTAAAGTACCTTGAAATCATTGTATAATTTTTAAATTCAAGAAACAATTTTATTAAGTTTTTAAATAATTAATTAAATTATTTAAGCGAATATTTTAATTAATTGTAGTTTTTGCTAATATTCCGTAAAAAACTTCATCCTCTAAATCAACAGCATCACATTGTTCTATTTTAACCTTTGTATTAATATCTATATAATCTCTAATACCATCCTCTATAAAATATATATCTCTTAGCCCATATTCCTTTTTTGAAAATATTTTAACAATCAATTCATTACAACCAAGGAAATAATTAATATTCATCAAAATATTGTGAGTTATTTCACCTATACCACTACTTCTTTCTACACCATTACAAACCATTTTATAATTTTCTTTTCTAAAACAACTTGAAAGTGATAAAGGCTCACTTCTTAAAATATTCATTAACCCTTTTAAATTAATTTTATTTTTTATGAAATCAATATAAACAATACTAGTAATCTTTTTATCAACTAACTTCTCTCTAACCATAACCAAAACATTATTGTTTTCTATTAACTTCTCTATTTCATTAATATTTTTTTCATTTATTTCATCTACTAGCACTATGTAGTTAACACTTCTACCTTTATTTATTTTAATCTCTTCTATACTATCTACCCTTATTATTTCAATAATACTATTATCAATACGATATATTTCTTTAGATATACCCCCTATAAATGATAACGCTGGACTACTGTCCTCAATAACTATATTTTTTGAAGCACAATATACCTTATAATTTAAACCCTTCAAAATTAACCACTCCCCAATTTTTTCTATTTAACTCATTATATCATAAATATACTAAATTATATTATATATAAAATAATCGCCAAGGCGACTTTGGAGCCGTCTATTATTTTTAGCGCATCTGCATTTCTGAAGCTTGCCTGAGGAAAATTTTGCAGGCGCACTGTATTAATTTTTATTCTATAGGCTGAATCACTTTGTATTCTTATTGTGATTCAGTTATCCACAACTTACCAAAAATATAATTTCCTATAGAATGAAAAACCACATGAAAATAGTAATAAACTATTGTCATGTGGCTTTGTAAACTACTTAACCTTATCTTCTATTGCCTTTTTAATTACCTCAATAGAATACTCTTCTGCATAACCATCTAATGTAGCACTTCTAACTTCAACAACTTGATAAACACCTTTTTTATTATCATATGCTCCAATTATTGTTACTTTATCATCCTTAACATCTCCATAAGAAAGAGTTCCAAATGCATAAAAAGCTAAAGGATTTTGTACTCCAATTAAAACACTATCCATCTTGAAGTCATTTTCATTATCTTTAAGCTTGCTACTTTTTGCAGTATCCTTTTTAAAGTATACGTTCTTTCCAACAATAGTCTTAGAAATATCCTCAGCTTTAGGCTCTTTTAAAGTAGTAGTACCATCTTTAATACTAAATGTTGAAGTTCCATCACTTTCTAAGATACTTCCACTAAATTTTCCTTCATAAGTAACATTTTTATCATTACCCTTAACAGTTCCTGTTATTAAATATCCAGGCTTCTTTGAATACCCTACTTCTTGAAGCTCAATTTTTAAATCTTTAAACTCTGTTAACGTAGAAACTTCCATATTGTATCCTGTAGAACTTGCATAAATAGCTAGTCCACCATTTGGAGCAATTACAGAAAGTTCCTTCTTAATATCATCAAGAGAAAGTTCTTCACTAGGTTGTTTAATCATTGTTTTACCACTTTTTCTAGTAGAACTTTTAATTTCCCAATCCTCTCCATTAAATTGGAATGAACACTTTGCATCCATAGTTTTATCAACTAACTTTCCTTTATATCCTAAATCAATTGTTACAGTTGAACTTAATCCATATTCACCTTCTACATTTGATACAATTTTAGAGTTCTTCGCTAAATCTTCACTTATTTCTAACCCTTGTATCTTTTGACCAACTAAAATACTCTTTATTTTTTCCTCAGACAACTTTTCAGAAAAATCTATTGTTACATCTTCACTCTTATATGTGTTTATATTATTTCCTCCAAGCTCCCATCCTTTTTCTCCCATAACCTTACCATCATTATAAATATAGCTTGCTGTAAATGGTGCCTTTATTTTTATTTTATCATTTTCAATTGTTATAATACCCTTAAGGGAATGAGCTTCAAATCCAAGATCCTCTGCTTTTTTATCTTCTTCTATTTCAACAGACTTAATGTTTTCTTCACTTAATTTCATTTTCATACTACCAATACTAATTGTTTTACCAACAAAGTCCTGCTTAATTTTATCCTTAGGAACCCCTCCTCCAGAGAACATAAAGAAACAACCAACTCCAACTACAATAAGTACTGCTAAACCGATAATTATTTTTTTATTTTTCATTAAAAGTTGTAAAAATCCTCTTTTCTTTTCTTCTGAATTTCCCTCAACTGACTTAATAATTTTATTATCCTGTTGTTGAACACTTGCAACTAAACCTTCCTCTTTTACTACTTCTTCTTCGTTCTTAGACACATCTATGTTGTCATCTTTCTCCTCTTGAACTACTGGTGAGCCACAATTAGCACAAAACTTAATTCCCTCACCAATTTCTCCCCCACATTTTTTACAAAACATTATATTCCCTCCTATATCTATAAACATTTTACCATTTTTGTAATTTATTTACTTATAAATATTATATCAATCATTTCTATATATTCAACTAATTTATTTGTATTATTATTTATACATACATATATCTATAAAAATATACTTTTAAATTTAAATATCCAGCTAGTTTTCCACCCCATCTTTATACATAACTTTTCTAATTGTTCCTCATTCTCTGCCCCCTCTTTTGTTATTATTTTATGAACTTCTTTATTAACTATAACTCCATTATCAATTTTAAGTGCTAGCTTAGGATAAGATGCCTTAGATCTAATGTGATGAAACTCAGAGCCCTTTTTATCAAGTAATTCCCCAGTTAATTCATCTTCATTTATTTTATATAATCTTATTCTTTTAGATTTAAGCTTCTTTAATTCATCCTTATAATTCATATCATTCTTAAATGCCAGTAACTTTAAAGATTCACAATCTCTAAGGCTTAATAAAACCTTTTCTGATACCTCTAAATACATTCTTCTCTTATTATCAGTTGCTTCAAAATGCTCTTTTATAATAAGTTTAAACACCTCTCCAAAGGCAATAAATTCACACTTATTATTTACCAACACACCAGAGTTTAGCTTATCATCATCATCTATATTACTTATTATTTGCTTTAATTTATATTTTGATCTAATTCTTAATATTTCTGAGAAGGCTTCAGTGCTTATATAAATAGATCTATCCTCTTCAACAATACTATTTCTACAAGCATTCATAATTTTTGTTACTGTTCCTACATGCTCTGCTGAGCTTAGGGAAGGTCTATCAAAATCTAAGTCACTTCCCCAATAAACAAATCCCTGTGGCAATTTTTCTCTATATTTTGCTACCTTCATTGAATAATACCTTCATATAATTGTTGAAATTCTATTAAAGCTTTTGATGCATTAGGGTTTTTACAAACATCTGGATGTATCTTTTTTAAAATCTCTTTTCTCCATTTCTTTGCCAATTCTATATCCTTATAATATTCTTCTTTTACACCTAGCTTCTCATTTCTTTTTTTCCCACTAAGCTCAAGCATATAAAATATTACCTCATCTCCTTCACTTTTAAAGTACATTCCTTTATACCCTTCATCTAAAGTCTCTACATATTCACTTTTATTATTCCCACATCCAACCTCTATACAAATACCCTTTAAAACTTTAACCTTTTTAGCTAAAGCATCCCAGCTTCCAGCCTTGATTTTTATCATTTCGTTACTACCTTTACAATTTTCATCTACACTCTCTGCAAGTTTTATCAAATCATTGTTTATCTCTTTTTTTAAGTTTACTAATTGAAATTTTTTATATTTCCCTGAAGCATATTGCTTAAATTCTTCTTTAGTAGATAAATTTATCCATTCCACTTTAATCCCCCCTATATTTCTAGTAAAAAGCTCTACTATATTTATATATAATTAATTCACTGTAAATACCTTAATAGTAAAATAATCGTCAAGGCGACTTTGGAGCCGTGGATTATTTTTAGCGCATCTGCACTTCCAAAGCTTGCCTGAGGAAAATTTTGCAGGCGCACTGTATTCATTTTTATTCTATAGGCTGAATCACTTTGTATTCTTATTGTGATTCAATTATCCAAACCTTACCCAAAATATAATTTCCTATAGAATAAAAAAAGATGACTTGCACACATTAAAGTATACAAATCATCTTTTTATAATTACTAAGAAATAACCTTCATAAGTATATAATTAATTACCATCATAGCAACTATTGATAACATAGTCATATAAAATGCACTACTACCTCTATATTCACCATATTCTTTAATACCACAATATATTAAAATAGAGTAAGCTAAAACACTTAAAAGAATAAGAATTCCACCAATCATTCCTGAGACAAAACATATTAAAATACCAACTGCCATTATAACCTTCATATAAAAATATGCTGCAACTGATACCTTTAACCCACTAAAATAAGTAACCTCACTATCTGTATATCCAGTTTTTAATGCACCAAATGTAACCCCAGCAACTCCTGCCATAATGCAAAGATCTGAAATCACTGTAAAACAAATCATTTTAAAAGTACCAGCACCAAAAGCTCCCATCATTGAAAAACTAAACATTCCACCTATTGCATTTTTCATAACTGCAACTAAAATAATTGTACTTAAAATACTAAGTATTACTGTAATTGCTCCAACAACTAGGTATGCACTATCACTCTTTTCCTTTAGTCTGCTTATAGTTCCAATAGGATTTTTTATAATTTCAAGTGCTTCAACCCCTCCATTTGTTGCTAAAACTTGTGTTTCATTACTAAATATAGGTCTTCCACCACCAGATGGTGATCCCCCTCCATTTAACTTAGCTCCACAACTAGTACAGAATGTAGCTCCATCTTGAACTTGACTTCCACAATTTACACAAAACATAATAAATATACCCCCTTATAAAATTTATTTTCTTTAAAGTAGCCTTTTTTCTTATCAATAGTTTTATATATATTTATGGTTATTATATTCCACATAGTACCAATTGTCAATATTTAGCATATCTTTCTACTTATCTTTTAAATTTATATTTATTTCAAACTCTTCTCCAATCCCTACCTCTTCACTAACAATTTTTCCTGAAACATTTATATACTTTTCCTCATAAACCCTTAATCTTAAAGATGATATATCTTTACTTAAATTCAACCTATTATTAGTCATTCCAGATGGACCATCGTAAAAATTAAAGGATACTTCCTTATCCCCTTTAAATCTTGGATACATAATAACCTCATTACCTAAATTATCAACCCCCTTTAATAAAATCACCTCTGAAGCTGTATTATCAATATTCCCATAAAGCTTAAAGCTTACATTACTTCTGCTATATCCATCAATATTTATATTACTTCCCTTTGATGTTTCCACATTAATTTCATTATCAAGTTTAATAATGTTAACCTTGTTATCCTCATCCTTTTTAATTAACTCCTTTACCTCCCACTCGCCTTTAATAGTTGTACCATCATTCAATTCAACACCCTCATATTTTATGGAAAAATTAAAGTCTTCAGTTATAACCCCGTCCTTTAAGTCTAAAATTACTTCCTTTCTTATAAAATCTTCACCAATTTCTAAATCTCTTATTAAGTAGGTGTTTACTGGAAGCTTTAACTTGTCTTCCTATATCTATTGCCTTATATCTTGCAATACCAACAACCCAATTCTTAAATGAACTTCTACTGTTATCAAAGCTATTAACATTATCCCAAATTGCTAGATAAACATCATTAACACACTCACCATGGAAAATCTCAAAGTTATTTAGATGTGTTGAAACTACTTTATTAATTAACCCACCATAATTTTTAATAACATAACTTAAAGACTCTTCTCTACCTTCCTTCATAAGTAAAATAAAATTTTCTTCATTTATTTTCATATTCTTAACCCTTTCTTACTTGCAAGTATCTTCCATACACTACTTAATTCGCAATTATACATTGATATCTATCCATAAAATAAACATGTCAAATTAAAATATTATGAATAATTTGTTAACTTTCCAATTCACTTTTTCTAGTCCACCATTCGTAAACATTTACTACGGCTCATTTTAAGGGCTATTCTTTTTAAATTTGATTAAAATTCTTCTTGTTAAATTTAATTTAAATTTTAAATAAACTCTTCCTTTTTTTCAAATTATGTTGTAAAATATTATTTGTAAGATAAAAAAATACAACCTAAAGTAACAAAAAGAAGACTTGTTTGTAAGTCTTCTTTTTGTTTTTAAAATTATATATTAAAGAGAGTCACCAATATTAACATACTTCAATCATTGAAATCCCATTAATTTTATCATTAAAACTCTTCTAAAATCTCATTAAATGGATATACCTTTCTTATAGCTTTTCCATATATATTATCCTTGTGTATAAATTTACTTTTAAAATACCTAGAATCAAAAGAATTACTTCTATTATCACCTAAAACAAAATAACTATCATTAGGTATTACAAACTCTCCATGATATTTATCGCAATTTTTCACATACTTTTCTTTTATTAATTCCCCATTTATGTATACTTGTCCCTCTTCAATCTTTATCTTATCATCAGGCACTCCTATTATTCTCTTCACTAAATATTGGTTAAATTCATCACTATAAAATATAATTAAATCTCCCCTTTTATACTCACTTTCTTCTTTACCTAGCTTGCCTAAAACAATATCCCCTTTTTCTAATATTGGCATCATAGAATTACTTGAAATTTCTACTTTAAAGTAACCACTTAATTTAAATATTAATATTAATACGCTTATTATTGCTACTGCAATTATAATGTCTATTCCTACCGTCTTTAATTTTTCCTTCATATTCAATCTCACTTTTCTTTATTGTAATAAATTATACACTTTTTTTAAAAAATATTTATTACATTTTTATTAAAATATTATTAATATTCGATAAACATTTCCCTCTCTAGCTCTTCAAAAATAACAACATTGTTATTTTTGAGGTTAATAAATGAGATATAATTGTTATATTAAGCATTTATACTATATATTGTAAAGTCAATATGAGAGGAGACAAACTATGGGAATCTATACTTATGCCAAACAATTATTGAAAGCAGACTTTAAGCAAACCTTTAATTACTTAATTTCTGTTTCAGTTCTAACT
Organism: Clostridium sp.; assembly: GCA_051653165.1. Classification (GTDB taxonomy): domain Bacteria; phylum Bacillota; class Clostridia; order Clostridiales; family Clostridiaceae; genus Clostridium. The sequence continues at coordinate 75,584 of JBOFVP010000404.1, read as the reverse complement.
CTATTTTTATTTAATGGATTAAATGTAGCTTTAAACTCAAAAATATTAAACAGCGATGAAACAATAGAAATAAATTCTATTGGACAAGGTGTTGGATCAGGAAGTCAAACCTTTATTATGAATGTTGATATAATCCAAAAAGAAAGGGTTGTATGGTTAATCTTTGTTATTATCTTATTTTCAGCCTTTTGTAATACCTACTTCTTATCTAGAAAAAGTAAAGAGGTTGGATTTGCACTTGTAAACGGTAGCTCTCTTTATGAAGTAATTAGATTTTTAATTTTTCAAAATGGAGTACTATTTTTACTTTCATCTATATTAGGAATTATTTTAGGCTTTGCCACTATGCCTATTTTTAATTTAATTATCTATAAGCTCTGTAATATAAATGATTCTGTATTTTTTGTTAGTGAAAGCACAATAACATATACATTATTAATAATTGTGGTTCAATGTTTTTATTTTATTGCTTTCAATGTTGGACATGTATATAGAAAAGAAATAGTAGATTTATTAAAAGAAAAAAGTTTAATTAGAGTTAAGGATACAAGACAGTTTAAAATTCCACCTATTATATTCTTTATTCTATATATAATCCCCTTCCTTTATATACTTTTCGCTGAGAAAATTAAAGGTATTGAAGGTGGTTATAATACAGCTTCATTCATTAGTCTACTAGGGATTTTAGGAATAGTTAGCTATGGTATGCCTTGGCTAATGAATCTATTAAAGAAACGTAAATATATGTATGACCCATTAAAAGTTGTTTATTTAAGTAATTTTTCTTATGCATTATCTAAATCCACAATATATTTCCTTGCACTTTGTCTTAGTTTTTGGTATTTTTCATTTGATATGATGAAATATCGTGATGTAAAAGGAATACCTGAAATTAATATGTTTATTTTAATTAGTATTTTTATAGCTGTTACAGTTACTCTTTCTTATAAAATGAGTTGTGATGGAAAGGATAGATCTAGTAATTATGTTATTCTTCAAAAGCTAGGATATAAAACTGATGAAATCGTTAAAGTAGCTAAAATGGAAGTAGTTTTATACTACTTAGTAGGATTAGGTCTTCCTATTCTCTTTGTAGTAATACCAACCCTTGGCTATCTAAGTGTTGGAGCTATGTCTATTGAAATTGGAAGTCTTTTAATTGGAACTCTAATAATTCCAATTGTTATATCTGGTATAGTAAGTTATTTTGGCTATGAAAAAATCGCTAGAAAGGCATTAAAGGGTGAATAAAATGAAGAAAATTTTAGAAATTAAAAATCTTGTTAAATGGTATGGTTATACAGAAAAATTTTATGCTGTTAAAGATATAAGCTTTGATATTAATGAAGGAGATTTCATTGTTTTAATGGGACCATCTGGTGCTGGTAAATCAACAACCTTAAATTTAACAACTGCTTTTGATAGACCAAGTTCTGGAAAGGTAATGGTTGATGGTAAGAATATATTCTCATTAAATGAAGATGATTTAACTAAATTTAGAAGAGAAAATCTTGGATTTATATTTCAAGAATTTAACCTTCTAGATACCTTAACTATAAGAGAAAATATTACAGTTCCATTAACCTTAGCGAAAGTTCCTAAAGAGAAAAGCTCTAAAAGAGTTATTGAGGTTGCTAAATTAATGGGTATTGAAGAACACTTAGATAAATATCCTTCTGAATGTTCAGGAGGTCAAAGACAAAGAGCTGCAATTTGTAGAGCTTTATCAACTAATCCAAAGCTTATTGTTGCAGATGAACCTACTGGAAACCTTGATGTTAAAAATGCTCACGGACTTCTTAAAATGTTAAAGGAACTTAATGAAAAGGAAAAGGTAACTATCTTACTTGTTACTCATGACTCTATGATTGCAAGTTATAGTAAAAAGGTTATGTTTATTCGTGAAGGTGTTATTGATAGTGTGTTAGAGTCTAAAGGAAAGAGTCAAATTCAATATTATAATGAAATACTTAACGCTTCTACTAAAGATATTGAAGCTATTTTCACATCAGATTTAGAAAAAAATATAGTTTAAATAAAATCACCCAATACCACTTAAGGTTTGGGTGATTTTCTCTATAAAGGTTTCTTAAAAACCTCTCTAAGTTCCTTATATCTTGGTTCAAATTCTGAAACCTTACTCCAAAAGTTTTTACTATGATTTCCTTCATAAATATGTGCAAGTTCATGATAAACTACATATGTAATACACTCTACTGGATATTTCATAAGCTCATAATTTAAGTTGATATATCTCTTTTTAGGATTACAACTCCCCCATCTTGTTTTCATCCACTTTAAAGATAATGAATTAATTTCTGTATTAACTCTATCACAACAATTCTTTGTAATAACTGTCAAAGTCATTTTACCTTCACTAGTATAAAATTGATGTAGCCCCTCTTTTACATACTCCTTATGAACATAAAAAATTCCCTTTTCCTTATCTAAATAATATTCTTTTTTATTCCAATACTCTATTTTAAATTTATTCCCTAAATACCATATAAAATCAATTTCTTTCTTACTCTCCTTAACGAGTTTAAGCTTATCTTCTATCCACTTTTTATTAGTTTCTATAAGTTCCTTAATTTTTTCATCTTTAACAAATAGGGGACAGCTTACAACTACCTCCCCCACCTCAGTAACTCTGATTCTTATATTTTTAACCTTTTTTCTTATTATTTTATAATCCATCTATTTCCCTTTCATTGGTCTCCCTTGTATGCTCAACAAAATTTCTCTAATGTAACTTCGTATATAATACTTTTATTATATATTTAAACAACATATATTTCTATTATTTAAATATAATTTCCTAACTTATTTTATCGAATAATCCATAACTATCACCAATCTTTTTTCGTATTAATTCTATTCGAGCGAACTTTATAACCATTTTTTTTTATTTTATTCGTGAAAACTATTGTATTTTTATAACTTTCCCTTTATTATATATATTGTACTTACAAAAACACAAACATTACATTAAAAACAAATCAAATAATATAGACATACCTATATAAACTTCCAATAAGGGGAAGCGTTTCTACAGAGATCCGTAAAGCTCTACCTATAGGCATCTAATTTCAAGGAGGAATATTTTATGAAATATGATGTTATTATAGTAGGAGCTGGTCCAGCTGGTATCTTCACAGCCCTAGAACTTAAAAGAAGAAACAGAGAAAAAAATATATTATTATTAGAAGCTGGGAGAAGCATAGATAAAAGAAGCTGTCCTAAAAGCAAAACTAATAAATGTGTAACCTGTGCTCCATATTGCCACATAACAACTGGATTCTCAGGAGCTGGTGCCTTTTCAGATGGTAAATTATCATTAAACTATGAAGTTGGTGGAGATTTACCAGAACTTATTGGAGGAAAGCTTGTTCAAGAATACATTGACTACACAGATAAAATCTACTTAGAATTTGGTGCAGATGAAAAGGTAGAAGGTGTTGGTAATGATGAAGCTGTTAAGGAAATAAGAAGAAAGGCAATTGAAGGTAATCTTAAACTTGTAGATTGTCCTATTAGACACTTAGGAACTGAAAAAGCTCAAGAAATATATTTAAAACTTCAAAACTATTTAATAGACAACGGTGTAGAAATCTTATTTAATACAACAGTTAAGGATTTAATTATTAATGGTGATATCATAACTGGAGTTAAAATAGTTGATTCAGCAAAAAGAGATAACGAAAGAGATGTTCTATCAGATAAGGTAGTTGTTGCAACTGGAAGAAAAGGAGCTGACTGGTTAAAGGATATGTGTGTTAAACATAATGTTAACCATAGAGCTGGAACTGTTGATATCGGAGTTCGTGTTGAAGTTAGAAATGAAATAATGGAAAGCGTAAATAATGTTTTATATGAATCAAAACTTATAGGATACCCTGCTCCATTTAAGGATAAGGTTAGAACCTTCTGCCAAAACCCTGGAGGATTTGTATCACAAGAAAACTATGATGATGGTTTAGCTATTGTTAATGGTCATTCATATAAAGAGTTAAAATCTAACAACACTAACCTTGCAATTTTAAGCTCTCACAACTTTGAAGAACCATTTAATAGACCAATAGAATATGGTAAAAAGGTTGCTGAACTTGTTAATATGCTTGGAAATGGAAGCATTGTTGTTCAAAGATACGGAGATATCTTATCTGGAAAGAGAACTTGGCAAAAGGAGCTTGATAGAGCAAATGTTGCTTATACTCTTCCTGATGCTGTTGCTGGAGATTTAACTTCTGCAATGCCTTATAGAACTATGACAAACATTGTTAACTTTATTGAATCAATGAATAAGGTTGTTCCTGGGTTTGCTAGTGATGAAACACTACTTTATGGACCTGAAATAAAATTCTATAGTAACAAAGTAATAATTAATGATGACTTCGAAACTAACATTAGTGGATTATTCTGCTTAGGTGATTCTAGTGGATGGACTAGAGGACTTATGATGGCTTCTGCAATGGGAGTTATGATGGGTGAAAAATTATCATAATAAAATAGAGGACAAAATTCTTGTCCTCTTTATATATACCATTTAGCCTGTGATTCATACATTTGCTTATATTTACCTTCTTCATTAATAAGCTCATTATGTGATCCAACTTGAACTAATTCCCCATTATCCATAACTAATATTTTATCTGCAATTTTAGCAGAACCAAGCCTATGGGTAACAATAATAGAAGTTTTATTTTCAGATAACAAACTAAACTTATTATACAACTTACTTTCTTCAATTGGGTCTATTGCTGCAGTAGGCTCATCTAATATAATCAATTCATGATTTTTATAAAATCCCCTGGAAATTGCAACCCGTTGCCACTGCCCTCCTGATAAATCTATTCCATCAAACTCCTTTGATAGCATTGTATCAAATCCACTTGAAAACATCTCTTGATCTAAATCTCCCTTTTTCAAAGCATCCTCTAAATCCTTTTCCACATCATTATCAATATTTAAATTACTAATATTAATATTATCTCTTAAAGTAAGCTTATACCTTTGATACTTTTGAAAAACAGCTGATGTTAAGTTATATAAATATTTGGGGGAAATATTATTAGTCTTTACATCTCCATATAAAACTTCTCCCTTAGTAGGAAGATATAATCCCATAATCAATCTTACTAAGGTTGATTTTCCAGAACCATTTTCCCCAACAATTGCAATTGTTTCCTTAGGTTTTATTAATATATTAATTCCCTTTATAGAATCATCTTCCCTACTTGGATACTTAAAATATACATCTCTTAACTCAATCCCATTTTCTAAAGAAGGATTGTAACACTCACCACTTCTTTCAGGTAAATTGAAAAAGTTAAAATAATTTTGTATTGTTGCAGCTTCTCTTACAAGATTACCAATATGCATAGAAATAATCTCATTCATTATTGAAATCATCATTGAAATGGAAGTAAATACCGCTGCAAAAGCACCAACTGATATCCTTCCCTTCATTAATGAATTAACCAATAATAATAATACAATAAAATATCCCAAAATGGTTAATACATTCATACAAAGTTCTAATAAACCAGTTTTCTTTTCTGCCTTCCAAATCTTTTTATTAAGTAATTTTACACTTTCACTATATAAAGAAAACAAGTATTTATAGGATCCTAGTATTCTAGTTTCCTTAAAATATTCCCTACTACAAATTGTATCCTCATAATAAGTGCACTCTCTTCTAATTGGTGCTGCCTCATCCTCAAGGTTTTTAAATACCTTAACCCTTAAATATTGACTAAGAGCTGATGGAATAAAAATAATTATAATAGATACTGCAAGAATCCTATCTAATGAATATAGATAAATCCCCATATAAATAAAGTATGGTAAATAGAAACATACAATAACACTTAATACAAGCCCTAAAATAAATATACCATTTAACCCTCTTTTAGCCTTGTTAATGTCATTTAAAGTTTCTGTATCCTCAAACATTATTGGATCTAATTTACTACACTTATTATTAATTTCCTTTGTTAATTTACCCGTAATTACCTCTCCATAAACATTAAAACTATAATTATGAAGTCCATTTAATACCTGCTGTAAAATTATACTTATTCCAAATATAATAACAAACAAACTAATACCCTTAAAAGCAGTTTCTCCAATGGTTACCTTATTTACTTCATCAAATAACATTTGAGCTGTGGTAGTTGTCCATCCAATTGAAACTCCATGAAACACACCAAGTAATAATGCAATACCAAATAGTCCAGGTGAGCATTTAAACATTTTTTTAATAACAAAGCTAGCTGTTTTAAGCATACTATTATTCTTCCCCATTATTCATACCATCCCTTCTGGGTTTCATACATATTAAAATACTCTCCCTTAGCTTCCATTAGCTCTTTATGACTTCCCTCTTCTTTTATTATACCATTAGCTATTACAAATATTTTATCTGCTAACATGGTTGACCCTAATCTATGACTTATGAATATAGTTGTTTTATTCTTACTTATTGCTTCAAATCTTTCATAAATATTACTCTCAGAAACTGGATCTAAAGCAGCAGTTGGCTCATCTAATATTCTAAGAGGAGCTTTTTTCACTATTCCTCTAGCCATAGCAAGTTTTTGCCATTGCCCTCCTGATAAATCAATTCCACCCTCTTTGATTTTACCTACAACTGTTTTTGTTCCATTAGGATATTCTTTAAAATCTTCATTAAGATCCATAATCTCTAAGGCATTATTTATTTCAATTAAATTATTACCCTCATTATATTTATTTACATCTCCTAAACCTACATTCTCTTCTATTGTTAAATAGTATTTAGAAAAATCCTGATAAACTACCGATGATAATCCCTTAATTTCATCTTCATTAAAATCTTTTAAGTTTCTTCCATCTATTAAGATTTCTCCTTCATATTCTTTAAACAATCCTGTTATTAGTTTAGTAATAGTAGTTTTACCCTCTCCATTACCCCCAACAAAGGCATAATGAAATCCATTATTAATTTTAAAACTAACTCCATTTAACACATATTTATCAGTATTAGGATACTTAAATCTTACTTTTACAAACTCCAACTCTTTGAAGTCACCAGTATATTCTACTGGAGTATCTAAAGCTCCCTTTTCCACTTCTAATTCTAAAAATCTATTTACATCACTTAAATATTCCTTAGTTTCAGTTAAAGATGTTATAACACTAGTTAATGTCCAAGAAAGCTTATCTATTATTTCTTGAATTCCATTTGTTAATGATATAAACATTCCCACAGAAATCATTCCTCTTATTAGAGGATTTGCTAATATAATTAAGATTAAAATTATAACAAATGATGATATTACAGAAGTTATTTTCATTTTTACAAACCATTTAGCACTAGTTTTTACCCTTATCTTTCTTGCCTTTTCATATTCATCAAAATACTTCTTATTTATTCCCTTCTCATACTGGAATAGGGTTCTCTCCTCAACGTAATCCCTTTCCTGAAGCACGGTTTCAACATAAGCTGCAACCCGTTCACTCTTTGTCCCCTCTACTCTTGCTTCATAGCTTGCCTTACCACTTTTAATAGCAATAATTGTTAGCGGAACAGAAACTACTATTATTATCATACCAGCCCACCAAGCCTCAGAAATTAAAATCCAAACAACTCCAAGAATACTTATAATTAAAGAAATTGCAACTTGAATACTTGAAAACCCTTTTAAGATTGATTTTTCTGGTTCTTTACACACTCTGCTTATTACTTCCCAAGCCTTCTCATCTTCAATATTCTTATAAGACAATTCCCCTCTTCTTTTTACTGTTTCCCCTTTAAATTTTTCCCTTAATGAATTTTCTATTTTCACCTTAGTAAAATTCTTTAAAGTTTCATGTAAATTATTATAGGCAACTATCCCCATTAACATTAATAAAGGCATTGTTATTTCAACAATACTTCTATTATTTTTTAAAATGTACAGAGCCTTATCTATAAAATTAGCTACAACTATTATTTGTAATGTTGGTAATATTCCATAAAATAAATTTAATATTATATTAATAGATGTTACTACTTTATTGCATTTAAATGGTATTTTAATAATATCTAAAAACCCATATTTCCCATCTTTTATCTCCATAATTCCCCTCCCCTTATTTAATATATTTTACCATAATAGTTTTTTTTTGCAAATAAAAGAAAAGCAATCACATACGTGATTGCTACATCTTACTTCCTAAAATATCCTTAATCATTTCAATATTTTCAGTTAGTGCACTTAAAACAAAAACTGCTCTAGCAACCTGATCTTCCCCAGTTACCATTTTATTTTTCAAATAAACAGCTCTTATTTCTTCAAGACGCTTCTTTTCATCCTTTGTTATAACCGAAATTATCTCCTTCCACTTAAGCATATTAAATTCAGCACCTGAAGTTAATGTTTGAGCATCATTCTCATAGCTAATTAAAATTCTCTTGAAAAGTTCCTCCTCATTCATTACCCCAATTATCTTTTCACTTATTTTATTCATATTTCTATAGGACCCTTGTAACTTAAATGGTGGTTCCTTTCTAAATTCATCCTCTTGAGCTGCTGAATATATATATTCCATGTTAACCCTTAATACAATATCCCTAACATAAATAAGCTTTTCTAAAACACTAATATATTCATTTAACTCATCTACTGAATAATCACATTCTAAATCAACACTTTCTCTACTTTCTCCTTCAGCCATTTTAATTAATCCATAAATGTCCTTAGGATTAGAGTTTGATAACTTAGATAAAACCTCATTAGAAGTAACTGCATTTTCAATATAGCTTAATTTAAATGCCTCTTCACTTTCCTTTAACATATCCCCTAAGTTATATACATCAGCTCTATTTGATAACATATCAGGAATTTTAAACTTCTCTCCACTTTCTGTATAAGGATTACCAGCCATAACCACACAAACTTTTTTTCCCCTTAAATCATAGCTTTGAGAAATCCCATTATAAACCCCCTCAATTTTTCTTTGACCATCACAAAGAGAAATAAATTTCTGTAAAAACTCTGGACTACAATGTTGAATATCATCAATATATATTAATACATTGTTCCCCATTTTCAAGGATATATTAAGCTTATTTAGTTCATCCCTTGCCCCTTTATTTGGTGCTCTATCTGGGTCTAAAGATGTTACTTCATTTCCTAGGGCTGGTCCATTTATCTTAATTAAATTTAACCCTATTCTATTTGCAACATACTCAATTAAAGTTGTCTTTCCATAACCTGGAGGAGATAAAAGAAGTAATAACCCCATTAAATCTGTTCTCTTTTCATCCCCCACAACTCCGATTTGTTTAGCTAGGTTATCTCCAATTAAAGGAAGATAAACCTTATCAATTAGCTTATTCCTAACAAAAGAGGTTAATACATTACTCTTAAATTCGTTTAAATGTATTTGTTCTCTAAATGAAGATAAAAGCTTCTTTTTAATATTTTGGAAGGCTTGGAACTCCACAACCTTTTCCTTTTTAAAATTATTAAGCTTATTCCTAAATGAATTATAATTTAAGACATACTCTCCACTACTAATATTATTATGACTTCCTATTAGTCCTGTAACCTTCATATTAGAATCTATATAAATAACTCTACCTACATCATGGCTATTTTCCATTAAAATAATAACAACCTCAATTAATACTTCCTTTGAAATCTCTTCCTTATAATAATTGATAAAATAACTATTTACACATTCCAACACAAAATAATACAGCCCTTCTAAGTCATTTCTACTATTATCAACGGAGGATTTAAACTCACTTAAATTATTTCCCTCACTTAGATACTTAATAAAACTATCATATAAAAGCTTTCCTTCCTTTGAAACAACAAACTCTTCCCCTTTAATTAGTTCAAAAGCTAAATACTCACTACTCTCTTCTAAGTTAATACCCTTTAAGAAAGTTAGTTTATTAAAACACTTCTCCATACTTTCTTTAATATAGTTTGTATAGCTTGATATATTAATCTTTGTATTAAAGTATTTAGAAACCTTCACAAGTTCCTTCAACCTATTAATTATAATTTCCTTATCATCATCACAGGCTAAACTATTCCAAAATAATCTTGCCATACTACGACTTTTATTTGAGTATACAAGTAAGTCTATTTTTTTATCAAGCTCTAATAATCCACTTAAAATACTAGTTGCATCCCTATCATGAACCCCCTTAGTATATCCTTCATCATATCTTGACTCCATAAACTTTTGCACAAACTCTAAAAGTTGATTCTGTGATTTTAAACTTAGTTCATCTAATGAATCTTTATATTCTTCTAAAATTAAATATGCTAAATACTCCCCTCTATAAACCTCATCATTTTCAGATACAACTGATTGAGAAAAAACATTTTTGTACTTTAATATTTCTTCATTTACTACTTCATCAAAAAAATCAGTACCAGTTATATGATAAAAAAGCTTATTATTCTTTTCTACCATAGATAAATCAATTGGAGTTTTATTAACTGAAAACTTATGCTTTCCTAATCTAATAATGTTTTCGCCATCTACATAAAGTTCATTTCTATCATTTAAAGCTCTTATTCCATCTTCTTTTAAGGTTTTTAATCTTGATGAAATTTCATCACCCTTTACATTATCAGAAAGCTCATTAAGACCTCTTATAATATCTCTAACCTTCTCAACTAAAATATCAGTGGCAAAATAAGATTGGATTTCTAAAACAGTATTAAGACCTCTTATTCTATTCTCCATACCACTTAAAATTCTTTCTCCTTGGGAGAAAAGTGAAAGAATCTTTTTATTAGTTTTATCTAAAATATATTGTTTTTTACCCTCAAAAGCATTATATAACTCCTCTCTTTTTTCTCCTAAAAGAGTTACATATTCATCAAACTCTGCAAATTTACCCTCAAGCTCTTGAATCATAATCATAACTTTATTTAAATACTCATCACACTTTTCAACTGTATTTGATATATCTAAATAATTAACTACAGATTGACTTAATAGCTTTATTTGAGAATTAAATTGAGAAGACATTTCCTTTTTAGTAATATCTAATACCCTTCCACGAACTCTAGCTTTTCCATTATTTATTAATGAAAATAGGGAGGATATCTTTTCTATAATTTCAGTGGTAACTGTTGGGTCCTTAATATCAAAGTTTGAAATTATATCAATTAATAGTTCAAGCTCCATTGAAGCTTCATCCATCTTCTCTAATAACTTAGTTCCCTCTGTTGATTTTACAATTCCTTCAATTTGAGAATTATATAAATCTACCTTACTTTCATAGGGCTTTAATCCTTTTTCATCAAGTAAGAACTCTACACACTTAGTTGTAAACTCATCATATTTTTCTTTAACCTTATTATCTAATTCCTCAACTAAGGTTAAATTAGTATATTTAAGTTCCTTTAAAGCTGCTATATCCCCCCTAAGCTTTCTAATTTCACCTAGTCCTTTTACATAATCATCAATATCTTCAAATGTTCCATATTTTAAGGTTTTTAATAATTCCTCAGATTTTATAGATACTTCTTCTATTTGATTTTTAGTTTGTCTTTTTATTCTTATTACCTTTTCAAACTCGCCAATTGCAAAGGTTGAGGTCTCTTTAATCCCAAGAAGAACTTCCTTTAAATTAAAAACCTCTTCTTTATCAAGCCAAAAATATGAATCAATTATTCTTTCACATTCTCTAACTATATCAACGTAAATACTTTGATACCCTTCTCCCTTTGAAATTAACTTACAAACTCCTCTAATATCAGACATTCCTAATACTATGTCCTTATTACCAATCTTAAATAATAGGGAATCGTGGTCCCCATCAGCAACATGGTTTTTTCCCACATATGGAGTTTGCCATATTTGAATCATATGGTTTTTTCTAGGTTCATTTTCATGTTTAAATACAATCATTTCCCCATTATCAAAATGAGAATATCCACTACATATAATAGGTGTATCTATTTTCTGCTCTATAATATTGTAAGAATATATTAAATACACACCACTTTCAACATTATAAAATATATATTGAAAATCCTCTCCATTAGATGAACTAATTTTTGCATCGAAAACTGAGCTGTTACAATCAACATCAAATAACTTATACTCACCATTTTGAAGGTAATACCCACATGGAAATATAATTCCATGATGGGTCGGAAGAGATACACAGGTATCCTTAATTGAATCAACTCTAATAACAGTTTTAAGCTTATTATTAAAAATAAAATATCTAAAGTCCTTTTCCTTATAAGGTTTTATTTTTAATATTGTAATTTGCTCTAAATCTGCATAATATATCTCTGAATCATCAAGGCTTTGATCCTTATCCTCAACAACTTCTGAATATATTCCTTTACCTGTTGTTGTATTATCCTCAACTTTAATAGTTAAATCCCCACCAATTGTTTCTACAAAAACTCTATCTAATATAGAAACATGAGGGTGTATACCACTTCTTTGGTCATCTCTAGTAGCTTTTATAAACTTTAATTCATTTCTATTTTGAAATCTTACCTCATGATCACTTCTCGAATCAACATATCTTAGCTTATCCTCTTCAATTGCCCACTTAAACACCTTAATATCAAAAGGAGATTTTCCTGTTTGAAATATCATATAAAAATATACGTCCGTTACTGTGAACTTTGCAAAAAAAGTATTTTTATAGTAAGTATATAATTCCTCAAAGTCATTAATAAACTCTTCATTGTTTATTAACTCTAACCCTTGCTTAATAAAGCTTTTATTTTCATATTTATAAATGGAAAAAACATCACTTAGTAAAACCTTAGATTTTAACCCTATATGAACGTTATACCCAAATATAAAATTATTACCAACTGGAGCCATATCTCTTGGAATACAGTTGTTTTCTGTTATTATTCTATCACTACCTAGCAGCTTTGTTTCTATTGAGCCAAAAACATCACGTCTTACTTCATTAAGTTTAGATACTCTTGTCCTTAGCTCCTCTCCTTGACCTATTAAACGATTCTTAATAACCTCATAGGTACCGCTTCCCATTTCATTACTACTTTTCTTCTCAGAGCATCCACTCTTCTCTTTTTCATCTATACCACTCAATGTTATCACCTACATTAACGTACATTTTCTAAAGATTTTGCTGGTAAATTTCCAACCCCAGCCTTATTTACAGTTTCTAAAAGCTTATTAAGCATAGTTTTATCTTGCCCTTCTGCATTATTCATCATTTTATAAATAGCTCCAGAAATTGTAAGATTTTTAATATCCTCTGAAGTTAATTGGAATCTATCTATGAACTCTCCAAGTTGCTTCTTGAAATATTCAGGGTCCCCTGTGATAAAGGTTTCCTTAATATCTGTTAATACTTCACTATTATCAACAAGTCTATCATAAGATTTTCCTTTAGATACTGCTCCTATAATTTGTTCAAAGAACATTGTTTCTCCACCAACAATATCAATCTTAGCACTCTTAAGAGCTTCTCTAATAACTGAAGCTTGAGATTCAGCAATTTCCTTTTGAATATTAATCTCTGCAAGCTTAATTTCCTTTTCTTTTTCAAGATTAAGCTTAAATTCTTCATGTCCACGTCCAACCTCATCAAGAGCCTTCATACTATTAGCCTTTTCCTTAATTCCTTCTGCCTCTGCAATATATTTCTTCTTAAGAATATCTGCCTCAACAGTTCCATCCTTTTCTTTAACATCTACCATTGCAGTATCACCCTTTGCTTGTGCTAAAGACTTAGCCTCAATTGCACGAGCTTCTGCCATTGCACGAGCTTCAATAACCTTAGATTCTGCAATACCACTTACAGATTCCTTTTGAATATTAGCATCAACTAAAACCTTAATTGCATCTGCTTCCTTTTGTGATGCCTTTAATTTTGCTTCAGCATCAATTACAACTTTTTCTGCCATTTTTTCTGATGCTAATTTTTCAGCTTCAGCAGTTTTAACTTCCATTATAAGATTAGTTTCTGATTCTTCCTCTGCCTTTTTAACAGCCACAGATTTAACTCTCTCAGCTGCTGCCATTGCACGAGTATCCTTAATTTTCTCCTCTTCAATAACAGTATCCTTCTCAACTGCTACTCTCTCACGAATAATAGCTTGAATATTTTTCTTTTCTACTTCAACTTGCTTTTCCTTTTCAATGTTTGCAAGCTCAACTAACTTTTCTTTCTCAGTCTTTTCTAATAATCTTTTCTTTTCTACTCTTTCTTGTTCTACAGCCTCAGTGCTTTCCTTAGACTTCATTGCAATAATTACTTGTCTTTCTTTGTTTTGCTCTGCAATTTCAATTTCCTCGTCAGCCTTAACTCTAGCCATTTCAGCCTTATATCTTTCTTCTTGTCTAACCTTTTCAGTTTCAGCTTCTTCCCTAGCTCTTATAATTTCTACTTCTCTTTTTTGTTTAGCTACAGCTTCCTCATTTTGTTTTTCAAGTTCTAAAATCGCTTCCTTTGCAGAAACGTCCTGCTTCTTAATTGTTTTTTCTCTTTCTCTCTCTATTTCATTTGCTAAAATCAATTGATTTGAGGTTAATTCTGTAATCTTCTTAATCCCCTCAGAATCTAATATGTTGTTAGCATTTAAAAGCCTTATATCTGTTTGTTCTAAATAGTCAATAGCTGCATCATCTAATACATAACCATTTAAATCTGTTCCTATTATTTGTAATATTTCATTTTTAAATGTTTCTCTCTCTGTATATAATTGTACAAATTCAAATTTCTTCCCTACTGTTTTAAGTGCTTCTGAGAATTTTGCATCAAAGAATTCCATTAAAGTAGTTGGATCTGATGCCTTTGGACATCCAAGTAATTGTGCAACCTTTAATACATCCTCTCTAGTTTGATTTACTCTAACAAAGAAGGCAACTCTAATATCTGCTCTCAAGTTATCTTGGCAGATTAAACCATCCTTTCCCTCTCTAGCTATTTCAACTCTCTTAACTGAGATATCCATAACTTCATGTTTATGAAGCACAGGTAGCACAAAAATTCCACCAAAGCTTACAACTGGTCCACCTACTCCATTTCTAACAATTACTTTACCCTGCTCTACTTTACGATAAAATCTTGAAAATAGTGCTAGAAGCCCTAAGATTATGATAACAACAGCACCTACTGCCATTAACACAATTTGAGTTGAATAATCCATTAATATCACTCCTTAATTCCAATAATGTAATAAATATTTTTCTCTTCATCCTTTAAAACTACGTAAACCTCTTCCCCTTTTTCGAAGCTTAGTTTCTCATCATCGGTTTTTACATTAATTAAAATTGATGCACCATCTCTTTTAATTTGTGCTTGTCCTATTCGTTTATAACTAGCTGGAGATATTAATGTAGCAGTTTGACCAACTACCTCATCTCCCTCTCTTATCTCATCATTTTTTACATTTGTAAAAAATGATTTTAGTGGAATTAGAGTAAATTTAGTAATTATTATGGTTACTATAAATGTTGGTATTAAAACTAGTCCATTTATAAGACCTCCATTTAACTTCAAAAGATGCAGTAACATTGAAAATATCCAAAAATATAGTGCTTGTATGCTTATTACTAGCATTAACGGAATTTCCTTTAGGTTTAAAAATGAAATAATTGCATATGATGCTCCTAAATCCTCTACCCCATCCACATCAAAATCAAACAAATCTAGGTCTAATACTCCAAGTATAACCATTATCCAATAAAGTAATATTATTAAAAGTAGTATTGTCGGAATAATATTTACTCCTAAAAATGCAAATGTTAATAACTCCTCCATACTATCCCCCCTTTACCCTTATATGAAAATTTTAACATCTAATACATTATAAAACAATGTTGTTATTTACATATAATTAATAATTTTCTTATTTTATTAATTTATCTAAGCTTGAAAAAGGTAGAAGCAAAAACTTCTACCTTTTTAATAATTATATTACCAAACTAATTCTCCGAATAAGGAATATCTACCTTCTTTTTTGATTTAAATTTTTCAATTGTTCCTTCTACCTTATATACTGATCCCCTTCTATATATTAAAAATCCTATAAAGAATGTTGTTAAACATGAAGTAATTAAATCCCCTAAAGAAAATTCTAAGTATAGTATTATGAAATTCCCTATAGCTATACTAATAAATCCATACTTATTTTTAATTAATAAAAGGGTTCCTCCTAAAATAACAGAAACTACTGATAATATTACTATTGTCATTTCAAGTGTAGTATAAGATAATAAGGAAATATTATTTACAATATTATATAATCCAAATGCATTAATTATAATCATATACACTGTAAATAACCTTAATATAATACCAATACCTTGATTTTTGATTTCTTCACTAGTTAACCCTCTTTTTTTATCATAGGAATTAATTAAAAATACTACTATGCCTACAATTATTATAGAACTAAAGCTAATTTCACTAAATATACTCTTCTTTAGTTCCTTAACATTTACATTCTCTTTACTTCTATCTACAAATAACGGATCACTTGTTTCTTTATAATAAATAACACTATCAAAGTATTCAGCTATTCTTATTTCTCCAATTTCAATATCATTATTAGATAAAGCTCCAGCACCATAATCATGTAATGTCGAGTCCTCGTTAAATATTTTAAATAACCCTTCATTCCCCTTACACTCATTCATATCAAAATATATGATATTTTCACTTTCATATAATTTATTAATCTTAGTTGCCAAATTATTATCTGAACTTTTTTTTATTTCATATATATGATACTCTGCTGGAAGTACAGCGGCAAAGGTTCCACTGTAAAATATTTGTGAAATGGAATAGTATTTCTCACCATACTTTTCCTTTAGTTTTGTTCCTAAAAATACTCCATTTTTGTTATGGTTGATATAGGCTTGTTGAGCATATACCATTATTTTTTTATTTCCATAATATTTTTCTTCATGATCCTTAATCCAGTTAACTGTATCATACATTCTTACATTTCTTATTGCATTTCCCCCTACCATATGGTTGAAGGAGTTTAACTTATTATCTATAAGCTTTAAGGCTTGCTCATACTCTCTTTCAGAGGTCTTATTAATATATTCTTCTTTATTTGAAATCAAATCCTCTTCTACTTGTTTATAAAAGGTTTCATTATCAGCTTGTACTTCTTTTAATTTTTTATAGCCTTCACTATCTATCTTAGAATAAAAAATATCAATGTTTTTTATGGCATCTTCCCCATCCTGTGTATCCATACCATATACCCTTATTTTATCCTTTTCACTAGCTGTCTTATTGTACTCCTTTGCCCACATTATAAAGTCTAGGTTTTGAATATTTCTAAATGTTGGATACATCAATCCAATTAATTTAAATGGATCTTCATCATATAGTCCATTTATATACTTGTTTATTAACTCAACCTCCGCTACCTGTGATTCAAGGACCAATGCTCTATAATTCATTTCCTTTACTAGAAATTCAAAAAGTTCATTTCTCATTAATGAGAATTCTGCTGTTCCATGGGTTGACTCTCCAAGCCCTAGTATTTCAACATTTTCAATTAATGGTTTAATTTGATTTAATCTTTCCTTTTCCCCTAAAACATGAGCCTCTTTATCTTGAATGATAGCTTGTACTGGTTGCATTATAATTGCTATAAGTAGAATCATTATTACTGATATTTTCTTTATCATACACTCACCCTCCACAGTATAATTTTACCATAACTTTATTTCAAAAACTCTTTCATTAATTAGCATCACTATTTCCCTTAACTACCTTTCCAATATTTATTTTATTTACATATATACATACCAATATTAATGTTATTATAGATATTAAAATAACACTTATGAAGTTAACAAAAATCCACTTACCTGATACAATAAGTTCAGGGAATACCATAAATTTATTTCTTGTAATCATTGAAACAATTATCCAAGAACATAAATAACTTAAAGTATATAATGTTATCATTTCACTCATTATTAAGGTTATTAACCTCTTCTTAGTACTGCCCATATATAACCTAATTCCATATTCATATTTTCTTACTGAAAAAGTATTATATATCCAAACTGTTAATCCAATTAATACTATTGTACCCATTACTAATATACAAGAAGAAATCATTCCAATCCAAATCTTACTTATTGATGTCATTTTATCTATTATTTCCTTCTCATTTAAAATATTAACTGATGCTTCCCTAACATTATTTGAATAATCTCTATGAATATCCTCCTTTAGTCTATTTCCATCCTCTATATTTTTAACCTCAATAAAAAACCTCTCCACAGCTTCTGTTAAAGTGTACTTTATTTCTGAAGTATCATCTACAATCATAATTACATCATACTTTACTGTTCCTGTCCCTATTATAAGTGGATCAACAATTCCTTCAACTTCCATTTCAAAATTTTTCATACTGTCCTTAAACCAGTCATGTATTTGGATTTCATCCCCAACTTCTATATCATACTTTGAATCTCTATTTAAATACCCTTTAAAAATCCCTTCCTTATCGTTAACAAATAAATTCTCATTTTTATAATACCTCTCTGCAAATTCTTTATTTATGATACATAGGTTCAAGGGCTGTCCATTGTATTCTCCCTTTGATTCCCTTAGTAAATATAGCCCCTCTATATAATCATAGTTTCTAACTTCTTTTAAAAAATTATGAACTCCATAAAAATCTTCATTACAATCCTTATCCCCAAATATATAAACTTGATTTAATGTCCCCATTGAGCCATATCTTTCATATACCCTTTCTTCCTTTTGTATTTTTCCAATTAAAATTACAGACATATTAAACATAAAAAATATTAATATTAATTGAATTATTCCACCCTTATTCTTAATAAAATTTTTTTGAAAATATTTTAACAACAGCATCCCCATCACTCCCTATCTGTATAAAACTCTTATTGACTTTATATAATTTACAATATTAAAAAGTAAATAAACGATTATTGAAGCTATTGTCAATATAAATAGTGAGTCTATGTTAAAGGATAAATATCCTGATGGAAATAACTTTGTGTAATATTTATCAAATATTCTTAGAAATATACTTGATGTCATTATAGACATAAAATACACTATTACCATTACTATACTGTTTTCTAATATCATAAAGCTTATTGCTTTCCTCTTATTTAAACCTAATATTAATCCTACCTTTTGAAATTTTATCCTTCTTTTAATATCAAAGTTTATAAAAATTATTAAATTTGATAAGCATATTAGAATTAATACACCTCCTATTCCATATGCAATGTTTTTATTTAATCCCATTCCCAAGTTATTACCATTTGTTGAATCCTGAACATTTGCTCCTGATTCTACTATGGATAATTTGATATTTTCTATTTCATCCTCTGTAACTTTTTCTTTCTTAACAAATTTAACAATTGTACTTCCTTGATTTTTTAATATTGTTGAAATATCAAAACCTATTAGCGGTACATGTACTTCCCTTATTTGTATCTCCTTTAATATTCCCTTGATTTTGTAATCCACTCCACTTATGGTTAGTATATCCCCATTTATAACCCCCTCTTCCTTTAAGTCTTTATAAATGCTTTCTCCAATATTTATATCATTATGTTTTGATTTATTGTTAATAATTTCCCCTTCAATTTGTGGTTTCCATATTGGATTTTCAGTATAGCTTGTACCAATATAACTAATAACAGACCCTTCTGACTCCTCCTTAAGGTATATAGCAGAACTAATAGAGATATCATATTCTTCACTGTAACTTTTTATATTATTAACTACGTCATCCATATTTTTTTCATTAATATCATATAATAAAAAATTTAATACATGTCCCTCTGGACCACCATTAATATCTATATCAACTTTTTTCACATTTATAAGTAGTTGAAAAAAACTAGTTATTAATGATAATACAAGGGATAATGTCACAATTAATATTACTCTTGAAACCTTATTATTTTTAAATGACTTTATTATAATCATATTTTCCTCCATTATCCAATATTTAAGTTTAATTGTATCATTATTTATTTAAATACTTTGTCATAACATGTAAGTTAATCGTAACAAAAATTATTTTTTTAAATAATATAAGAGCGGTAATCAAATCTGACTACTGCTCTTAATATTAATTATCACCTTATCATTCTATCCATTTACCATCTTTCATTTTCAATACCCTATTACAATATCCTGCCACAACATTATCATGTGTAACAACCACAATTGTTTTATTGTATTTTTTATTAAGATTAATTAATAGCTCCATTATTTTTTTGCTATTTTGCTCATCTAAGGCTCCTGTTGGTTCATCAGCTAAAATAATTTTACTTTCCTGAGTTAAAGCTCTAGCAATTGCAACTCTTTGTTGTTGTCCTCCAGATAACTCATCAATTCTTTTGCTTTTCAAATTTTCGATCCCTAACTCTTTTAAATACTCTATACCTTTTTCACTTCTCTCCTTATAGGATATCTTTCTAAATTTAAGAGGAAGAATAACATTGTCTAATACATTTAAATCTTTTATTAAAGCAAAATTTTGAAATATGAATGCCACCTCTTCGTTCCTTATTTTTGACATCTTATTAAGCTTACTAAAGTCGATATTATTATCATCAATTATATATTCACCCTTTGTTGGAATATCTATACATCCAAGAATATTTAATAATGTACTTTTCCCACAACCTGATGAACCCATTATTGCAACTACATCCCCACCGTCAATATCTAAGTTAATACCATTTAAAGCCTTTACTTCATTTTCTCCCTTACCGTAATATTTATATATATTTTTTAACTTTATTATACTCATTCTGAAAACCCTCCCACCATCTCTCTTGGTGTTAATCTATTTATTTGTACAAACGCCGTTAAAATACTTATGGATGTAATAATTAGTAGTAGTATAATTCCTACATATAAATTAAATAATAGATTTTCATTAATAAAAAATGCATACACATCTTTACATTCCTTTAGATAAAATAAACTTCCTCCAATTATTCCAATAAATATATTCACATAAAACTCAATAGAGAAGGTATAAAAAATATTTCGTTTTCCTATACCAACTGAATATAATATTCCTATCTTATCCTTATCTTCATTAATTTTGTAACTAATAGTTGTAATAATAGATGTGGTGGCTAATACTGTTACTATTAATATCCTTATAATTTCATAATGTTTTTTCACCTTTAATTCCTGTAAAAATTCTCCTAAATCATTCTCAAAATCACTTAACGTGATTTCTTCTGATACTTCTTTTATTTCATCTGAAATTCTATTAACGCCATTCCTTTTATCCACACCAAAAAATATTGTAATAGGTTCAAACTGAAAATTTTCGAAGTATTCCTCATTACTCAAAGGTATAACAAAAGTTGAATTAAATAAAAAAGAACTATTTACACTACTTGATTTATCAAACCCTAAAATATCCTTTTTAAAGTATGCTACAATTTTGTATTTTTTGTTATCAACTATAAACTCATAACCCAAATCTATTTTTCCCTTGAAGTCACTTCCAATGATAACTGGAATATATTTACCGTCCCTATTCCAACTATTAAAATCCATATTTCCTTCTATATTCTTACTATAGTTTTCGAGCATCCCATTGCTACATCCTATAAATCTAACATTCTCTGATCCTTTATTTAACTTAGTAATATCCTGACCAAATTTTGTATAATCTAGATCTAAATCACTAAATAAAAGTGTTATATCTGTGATTTGTTGAAGAAATCCATATTTATAATTATTCTTTTCTATAACTTCTAATGATTTTTTAATTTCATCTGTATATATATTATAATTACCATACTGGCGTGCTCTTCCATTAATTATCATTTTTTCAAAATTCATAAATACTGATTCCTCATAAGGAATAGATCTGCTATACCTACTTTTATATGCTCTATCGAAATTTAATAAAGATATTAATGATGATGTGTAAAATAACCACAATACTACCTGAATTGTTATTAATAAATTAATGACTAAATTTTTTTTAATACCCCAAAAAATAAATTTATCTTTCATTCTTATTTACCTTATTTCCTTTACAATTTTAAATCTTATTACATTAAATAAAACAATAAACGTTACTATTGTGGTAAGTAATAATATTATTGTTGTTGTCACTAATGCTATTGGAAAATTCATCTCAGTATATTGATGAGTAAAGGTTGCCTTTAAAAAATTAATTGTCACTCCTGCAATTGGTAATCCTATTATAATCCCTATTGATGATATTTTGATTAATAATTTAAAGACTTCTTGAAAAATAATACTATTAGTTGCCCCTAGCACCCTCATTATTGCTACTTTCTTTTTTATTCCCTTTGCTAAAAAGTAAGAAAATAACAATAGATTTACTAATCCTAATACAATTTGATATATCGATCCCTTAAGTTCATAAACATTCTCCCTTAAGTAATTTATCACTGACGTTGGCTGAATTTCTGAAACGCTTATATTAAATTTATCTCCATTATGCTCTTTTATATCTTTATTCTCATTAGAATATTCTAAAAAATTAGCCCTTCCAATCTCCTTATCTAAGTAATTTAATGAATTAAGTGGAATTACTGTGCTATATCTCAAATACTCAGTATTACCATATACCCCAACTACCTTATATTCCTCATCAAATATTTCTATATAATCCCCATCAGCCTTACTTGTTGTTATCTTTTCTATCTCTTCATTTATTACTGCTACTTTATCCCCTTTCATTAATTCCTCTTCTGTTAAGTATCTTCCCTTTATTATTTTTCCATCTAACATATTTATCCCTGAGGAACATGGCCATATTTTATTAATGTAATTCAACTCTCCTATTAAGATATTTGACATTGTAGGTTCTAAAATAATTTTTTCATATCCAGTTGATTTTATTCCATTTATAATTTCCCTCAGTGTTACTGGTTCCCCTTCTATTACATACTCTACACCATCTATGTATTTCACATCCCTTTGTATACTTGTTTCTATATATCCATAATCCTCATTAAACTTATTTTTTTCTGTAACTTTATTGTATTTAGAATAAGCTGTACTTATTGTTAATGCAAATGCAAATGTTGAAACTATAAACCCTATAGCTAAAAAAATCTCAATTTTTGAGAATTTAAAATATCTTTTCATCCCTTTACTCCTCTTTATACTGATTATTTTTATCATATAAACTACTATAACTTCATATTACCATAAATTACCTAAAAAACAACCACACAGCTTTATTTTGCCATGTGGTTTATCAGTTTACTTATTATATTTATTTATAAAGTTATGGATGGTTGTCCAATATAATTCTGGATTTACCTCTGATGATTTCGCGTGTGGTGCCCCTTTTATTGTTAACATTTCCTTTTCTGATGATGTTGCATTATAAAGTTCTTCCATCATAAAGTATGGAACAAAATCATCTTCATCTCCATGTATAAACAATATTGGTGTTTTCGATTTTTTAACTTGATTTAATGCTGAAGCTTCCTTTATTGAATATCCTGCTCTTATTTGTCCAAATAAACTTGAAACATGCATTATTGGGAACTCTGGTAATCCAAATAAGTCATCAAGCTGATATGCGAACTGCTCCCAAACCGATGTATATCCACAATCCGCTATAATCCCCTTAACGTTTTGTGGTAGTTCCTCTCCTGATACCATTGAAACTGTAGCTGCTCCCATTGAAACTCCATGTAGTATTATGTTTGCATCGTTATTATCATTTAAAATATAGTTTATCCACTTAATTATGTCTAATCTATCATCCCATCCCATTCCAATATAATCGCCTTCACTTTTTCCGTGGGCTCTTAGGTTTGGAATTAAAACATTATACCCCATATCGTAAAATTTCTTAGCATAACTACTCATTCTAATTCCTTCACTTGTATAACCATGGACTGAAATTACCCATGTATTTGAAGGAGTTTCATTTACAACTTTATAACTATGTAATTTTAATCCATCCTCTGCTGTTATATACTCATCTGTATAACCTGAATCCATTTCAAGCCAATCTATATCTGACTTCTCAACCTTACCGCTTGTACCTTCTTTTTCTTCTTCACTACCAAATATCATATCTTTTGATGTGTTTGGATTTAGTGCTAGATTATAAAAAAAGTTTCCTACAAATCCTAGTCCAATAGATACTATTAATAGAATAGATATTATTATACCTAATATTATTTTCTTTTTCTTACTCATAACTCATCTCCTGTTCATATTTTATTTACATTTTAACACAACTTTATTTGATAATCAAACAATATTTATTTCCACAAAAAAGTGGCTCTATTAAAATTTAATAGAACCACTTTTTATTAATCTCTAAGAGTTGCACCTAATTTAAATTGAAGTGCTCTTAGAATCTTATCATGAACTTTATTTACATCCTTATCAGTTAGGGTCTTTTGCTCATCTCTATAAGCTATAGCATAAGCAATACTCTTCTTACCTTCTGGTATTTGAGCACCCTTATAAATATCAAACAACTCAACCTTTTCAACTAATGTTCCACCAGTTTGTCTAATAGTCATCTCAATTTCTTGTGATAATAATTCATCATCAACTAAAAGAGCAATGTCTCTAGTAACTGCTGGGAACTTTGGAAGAGCCTTATATGCTCTTGAAAGATTTGAAGCTCCATATATTACATCAAGATTTAATTCACAAACAAATACAGGAACATCAATTCCATAGTTTTCTGAAACATCTGGATGAATTTCCCCAAGAACCCCTGCTTCACGTCTATTAACTATTAACTTAGCTGTTTTACCTGGATGGTAGCTAGGATTATTTCCTTCTCTTTCATATTTAACCTTATTAACTCCAAGAATTTCAAGAATTTCTTCAACTATTCCCTTAATGTCAATATAGTCAGCCTTTCCATATAAACCAACAGTTAAAACATTATTTTCAGTTGGTAAGTTGAACTCATCTTCATTTGGAATATAAGTCTTTCCAATTTCAAATAGTCTAACATAGTCATTATTTCTTGAATAGTTTCTTCCAAGACACTCCATCATTGAAGGAAGTGTTGATGTTCTCATTACACTGTAATCTTCCCCTAAAGGATTCTTAATTCTAACAACATTTCTTAAAACACTGTCATCAGCTAACTTAATTCTATCAAAAACCTTAGGAGAAACAAATGAATAACTAATAGATTGATTTAATCCACATCCAAGTAATGTAGCTATTAACTTTTCATCTAAAATTATTTTTTCGCTCTTAGGTTCTTTTTCTGTAGAAACCTTAAATATAGTAGTTGGAACCTTGTTATATCCATATATTCTAACAATTTCTTCTGCAATATCCTCTTTAATCTCAACATCTATTCTAAATGTTGGAATATTAATGCAAAGAATATTTTCTTTTATTTCTGTCTTTAAATCTAAAGAATCTAGACATTTCTTCATTTCTTCCTTTGATATTTCAGTTCCTAAGAACTTATTTACCCAAGTAGAATCAACTTCAATGTACCCTTCTTCCTTTTTAACAGGATAAATATCAATAGTACCTTCTATTATTTCACCACACTCTAATTCACAAACTAAAGCACAAGCTCTGTTTAAAGCAACCTCAGCTAAATTTGGATCTATATCTTTTTCAAATCTTGATGAACTTTCTGTTCTAAGTCCTAATTTTTTTGAGTTAACTCTAATGTTTGTTCCATCAAAGTTAGCACATTCAAATATTATAGAAGTAGTATCTTCTTTAACCTCTGAGTTTAATCCACCCATAATACCTGCTAAAGCAATAGTTTCTTCTCCATTTTTAATACAAAGAACATCTGATGTTAATTCTCTTTCTACTTCATCTAAAGTAGTGAACTTTTCTCCATTATTTGCTCTCTCAATAACAATGCTATTTGAAGATATTTCTCTCTTATCAAAAGCATGCATTGGCTCACCAATTTCAAGCATTACATAGTTTGTTATATCAACTATGTTATTAATTGGTCTAACCCCTGCTTCTAAAAGCTTTTCTTGCATCCATTTTGGTGATTGAGCTATTTTTACATTCTTAACTCCTCTTACCATGTATCTCTTACATAAATCATCCTTAATTTCAACCTTTAAAGAGTCATTTATGTTTTCACTTCCCTTAACTTCATAGCTAAGATTTGGCATTTTGTATGATAATCCTAAAGTAGCTGCAGCTTCTCTAGCCATACCAACAATACTTAAGCAATCAGGTCTATTTGAAGTAATTTCGAAATCTAAAATAGCCTTGTTTAATCCAAGATATTCTTTAATATCCATTCCAACAGGTGCATCAGTTGGTAGAATCATTAATCCATCAACTTCATCCTCACCCTTTAATCCTAATTCAGCTTCAGAACAGAACATACCATTTGATACTTCTCCTCTTAGCTTTCCTTTTTTGATTTCTGTTCCATCTGCAAGAATTGACTTATGAAGTGCTACAGGAACCTTATCCATTTCCTTCATATTGTTTGCAGCTGTAACTATTTGAATAGTTTCACTTCCAATGTTAACTTGACATATACTTAATCTTTCAGCTTCTGGATGCTGTTTTATTTCAGTTATTTGGCAAGTTACTACATTTTTTATTGTATCCCCTTGAATTATTACATCTTCTAGGGCTGAACCTGAAAGGTTTAATCTTTCTCCAAGTTCGTTTGCATCTATATTTACATCAACATAATCTTTTAACCAGTTATATGGTACTTTCATTTTCTCTTCCTCCTTTTAGAATTGATCTAAGAATCTCATGTCACTTTCGTATAATTGTCTAATATCATCAATACCAAACTTAAGCATAACCATTCTGTCTACTCCAAATCCGAAAGCAAATCCACTATAAACTTCTGGATCAATTCCACAGTTTCTTAATACTTGTGGGTGAACCATTCCACATCCTAGTATTTCAATCCATCCACTACCCTTACAAACTCTACATCCTTTTCCTTCACATACAAAGCATGTAGCATCCATTTCAGCTGATGGCTCTGTGAATGGGAAATGATGTGGTCTGAATTTAGTTTTTATTTTATCTCCATACATTTTCTTTGCAAATAACTCAAGTGTTCCCTTAAGGTCTGCAAAAGTTACTCCCTTATCAATAACTAATCCTTCCATTTGGTAGAATATTGGTGAGTGAGTTGCATCAACAGCATCTGATCTATAAACCTTACCTGGTGATATCATTTTTATTGGTGGAGCTTGATTTTCCATAGTTCTTATTTGTATTGGTGATGTTTGAGTTCTAAGAACTAATTTATCATTTATATAGAAAGTATCCTGTTCACTTTTTGCTGGGTGATTTTCAGGAATATTTAATGCTTCAAAGTTGTAGTAATCAAGTTCAACTTCTGGCCCATCTTCTATTGAAAATCCCATTGATACGAAGATTTCCTTCATTCTATCTAAGGTTTGCTCTAATGGATGTCTATGCCCTAATGTTGGCTTCTTACCAGGAAGGGATATATCTATAACCTCATTTGCTAACTTTTCATTTTTTTCTTTTTCTTTAATTGTTTTTAATGCCCCTTCAAGAGCTGCTTCAACAGCTGCTTTAGCTTCATTAACCATTTTACCAACTAAGGGTCTTTCTTCTGGACTTACACTTCCCATACCTCTAAGGATTGTTGTAAGCTCCCCTTTTTTTCCTAAAATTCTAACTCTTATTTCTTCAAGTGCTTGAGAATTTGAAGATGCTTCTATCTCTTTTATAGCTGCTTCTTGAATTGCTATTAGTTTTTCTTTCATTTTTATATCTCCTTTCATGTACTTTAAAACTGCTTTTAAATTTAATCGTTAAAATAAAAAAACCGTCCCTATAAAAGGGACGGAATATTCCGCGTTACCACCCTAATTGGTTAAAACCCTTATAATAAATAAATTTATTACAAAGTTAGTTTTATACCCAACTCAAATTCAATTTAACGGTTTTGCCGCTAGCTACTACTATTACTTCCCAGCTAGAACTCATGAGGGAACTTCATAATATTTTCCTATAAAGTGGCTTACAGTCTACGACCACTTCTCCCTGAATATTTCCATATCACTACTTTCTCAATCACAGTTTTTATTATTAACTTACAATTCATTATACCTATGTAATTTAACTTTTTCAAGAGAAATTTAAAATAATAATTAAGTAAGTCTCTTTAAATTAAGTTTTGTCTTAACTTTTCATATAACACAACTGAGGTTGCTATTGCAACGTTTAATGATTCAGCACCACCTGGCATTGGAATCTTAACCTTTTTATCAGATAAAGCATACACCTCATCTGATACTCCATTTCCTTCATTTCCAACTGTAACAACTAATTTCCCCTTAAGATTTTCCTCAAAGAAATTCTTATCTCCCTCAAGAGATGTTGCTAATATAGAATAACCACTATTCTTTAAATCCTTAATTAAGGAAAACTCTTCATCATCATAAACAACAGGAACGTAAAAGATTGACCCCATTGTACTTCTTAGTACTTTCTCATTGTATATATCAACTGAACCCTTAGTTAGAATTATCCCATCAACCCCAACTGCATGAGCTGTTCTTATAATTGTTCCAAGATTTCCAGGGTCTTGAACCTTATCACAAAGTATATAAAACTCACCATCTCTTTTTAATATAGAGTTTTCCATATTTGCTATAGCTAATACCCCTTGAGGAGTTTCAGTTTCACAAAGCTCTAAAAATAACTCATTTGATATTTTATAAGTTTTTATATCCTTTGAAATAAATGGAGAGTTATACTCTTCAAGTCTTTTTTCACCTTCATCTGTTATCATAAGATGGTCAAAGGAAATATTGGCTTTAAACCCTTCTTCAACAAGTCTTATTCCTTCAATTATAAACTTCTTAGCCTTGTTTCTTCCTTTTCTATCCTTAAGCTTTTTATTCTCTTTAAATATTGTATTTTTGCTACTTTCTATTGTAATCAAAGCGTTTCTCCTAATCTCTCTTAACTATCATTCCTTCTAACTTTCCAAGTTCATCAGCAGAACCAATTGCGACAACTATATCATTACTTCCAATAATTGAATCTGCAGCAGGTGCAAGATTAACCTCATCCTCTGTTTTAATGGCCATAACGTTAATTCCATAATTACTTCTAAGCTTAAGCTCTCTTAAAGCCTTGCCCTTCCATTCTTCTAAAGCCTCAATTTCAATAATGCTATAGTCTGGAGATAATTCAATATAATCAATAATACTTGATGATACTAAATTGTGTGCTACTCTAACACCCATGTCCTTCTCTGGAAGAATAACTCTATCTGCACCAATCTTATAAAGAACCTTAGCATGCATCTCTGAGTTACCCTTTGCTATAATATATTTTATTCCAAGCTCTTTAACAATAAGAGTTGACATTACACTAGCTTGAATATTTGAACCAATTGTAACTACAGCTACATCAAAATTTCTAAGTCCTAATGTTCTTAAAGCATTTTCATCAGTTGCATCCATTTGTACTGCATGTGTAACTGAATCAGATATTTCCTGTATTTTTTCCTCATCTTTATCAATAACTAAAACATCATTCCCAAGAGAATATAATGTTTTTGCTACTGATTCACCAAATCTTCCAAGTCCTATTATAACATATTGTTTTTTTGCCATTTCTCTCTTCCCCTATCCTATTAAAACTTTTCCTTCTGGGTATTTATAAGGTCTCTTTTTCTTAACATTTGCAAATGCAAGTGCAACCGTTAATGGACCCACTCTTCCTAAATACATCATTATCATTATTATAACCTTTCCAATTGGACTTAAGGTAGTTGTTACTCCCGTTGTTACTCCAACTGTACCAAAGGCTGAGGTTACTTCATATAATAGATCCATGAACTCATGTCCAGGCTCAGTTATTGAAAGAATCATTGTCATTAATAACACTAAGGTTACTCCAATAAATAATAATGAAAATGCTTTGTAAACTAAATCTTTACCGATTCTTCTTCCAAATGCTTCAGTGTCCTCTCTTCCTCTTATTACTGAGAAAACTGTTAAGCATACTATTCCAAAGGTTGCAGTTTTTAACCCTCCTGCTGTTGACCCTGGTGATCCACCAATAAACATGAATATTATTGTAAGCAACTTCCCTGAAATAGTCATATCTGATGTTGAAATAGAATTAAACCCTGCTGTTCTTGGGGTTACTGATGCAAACCATCCATTTACAAGCTTATCCCTTAGGTTCATTCCTCCTAAGGTATTTGGGTTATTCCACTCAAATATTAACATTAACAACATTCCCCCAAATAAAAGGACAAGTGTTATTAATATAACTATTTTTGCATGTAATGAAATCTTTTTTGTTGTTTTTCTATTATAGATTTCAAGCCATACGGTAAATCCTAATCCTCCAATTATGATTAATGCACTTATTGTCATAATCATTACTGGATTATTTGCATATCCTGTTAAACTTGCAAAATTTCCAAATAGGTCAAATCCTGCATTACAAAAGGCAGAAATCGAATGGAATAAACTATATAATATCCCTCTTACAATTCCAAACTCTGGAACCAACTGGGTTGATATTATTAACGCACCGGCTAATTGTACTGCTAAAGTAAATCCCAATACATACCTTACCATTTTAACAAGTCCTTGAATACTAAAAGTATTCATTGCTTCCTGCATTAACAGTCTATCCCTTAGTGTTATTTTTCTTCCAAGTAATATTGCTACAAATGTACCTAGGGACATAAATCCTAATCCCCCAATTTGAATTAAAACAATTATTACTGTTTGACCAAAATAAGTCCAATGAGTTCCTGTATCAACTGTTACAAGCCCTGTTACACAAACTGCTGAAGTAGATGTAAATAATGCATCAATAAAACTAGTTACCTCCCCACTTGCTGAACTTATAGGAAGCATTAATATGAAAGCTCCTAGAAGAATAGTTATTGCAAATCCTATTGCCAGAATTTGTACTGCACTCAATCTCCATTTTTTCTTGTCATAATTTCTCATTCTTTTACTTCTCCAAAAACGTATTTCTTCATATATAAGTTTTGTTGTTTAAAAAATATTATACATTATTAATTTTCTTATTCAACCTTTTACATGTAAAATTAATGAAATGATAACAACTAATTTTGTTTTTTATCTAAAAATAACAAAAAAATGCGACCAAAAGGCCGCATTTATATTAAGCTAAGTGTTTCTTAGCAACTTCTACTAAATCAGCAAATGCTTTTGCATCGTTAATAGCGATTTCTGATAACATTTTTCTGTTCATGTCGATTCCAGCAATCTTTAATCCATTCATGAATCTTGAATATGATAATCCATTCATTCTTGTAGCTGCATTTATTCTAGCTATCCAAAGACTTCTGTAATCTCTTTTCTTTAACTTTCTTCCAACATATGCGTTTCTTAAAGCTCTGATTACTGATTCATTAGCAGTTCTAAATAATCTGCTCTTTCCTCCATAGTATCCCTTTGCAAGCTTTAATACTTTTTTATGATTCTTACGAGAATTAACCGCTCTCTTTACTCTTGCCATTTCTTAAACCTCCTGAAACCAACTCTTATAGGTATGGTAATAATTTCTTCATTGCTTTTTCTTGTGTAGTTGATACATAACCAGCTTTTCTAAGATTTCTCTTTCTTTTTGAGCTCTTCTTAGTTAAGATATGGCTCTTGAAAGCTTTAGCTCTCTTTAATTTTCCTGTACCTGTCTTTCTAAATCTCTTTGCTGCACCTTTATGTGTCTTCATTTTTGGCATTATAAAATCCTCCTCCCAAGTTATGACTTTTTAGGACCTAAAACCATTGTCATATTTCTTCCTTCAGCTTTTGGTTGTTTTTCAATAATACAAACATCTTCTAGCTTTGAAATAAAGTTGTTTAGAATTTTATCACCTAAGTGAGTTAATCCTATTTCCCTTCCTCTAAATCTAACAGTGATTTTAACCTTGTCCCCATCTAATAAGAACTTTCTTGCATTTTTAGCTTTTATCGATATATCGTGTTCTTCAATTGTAACAGAAACTCTAATTTCCTTTATGCTAACTACCTTTTGCTTTTTCTTAGCTTCTTTTTCTTTTTTAGCTTGTTCAAATATAAACTTTCCTAAGTCCATAATTTTGCAAACTGGTGGATTAGCGTTAGGTGAGATCATAACCAAGTCTAACTCTTTTTCTTCTGCAAGTTTTAAAGCTTCCTTAGTTTGAATAACTCCAAGCTGACTACCATCAGAATTAATTACTCTAATCTCTTTGTCTCTTATTTTTTCATTAATAATAAAATCTTTACTAATGTTACTACACCTCCGAAGTATATATCTTGATATAATAATAAAAGGACGACATTATTTTGCCGTCCTCGATTATTCTAACTTACTTTTAAAATCGAATATAATAACCAAACTAGCTACAAATCTGCGCTGTAAGGTGAGAAACGGCTGTTTCTTCTTAACATATAATATAATATCATGTTAACTTTTATGTGTCAACATTTATTTCACATCAACCTCTGTACAAAGAGCACATCCACTACAAGCTGTTACCCTCTCTCCGAAGACATTTCTGATTGTATCAAGAAATTCTTTATTTGTACATAGGGATTCATTGTGAATTATTATATTTTTTGGCGCATTTGTAATTAGCCCACTAATTATTACATCTTCAACATTTGCATTCATCCCAAGTTTCGAATCCACTAACTCAGTAAGAAATCCACTTAAAATGTCTTTGCCATCTCCATCATAAACTTTATAGTTTCCATCTCCATAAGCAAATACGTTAATTTCATCAATTTTACTCTCTTGTATATCTACAAAGTATTTCAAGAGTTTTATAAACTCCCTATACTCCTTTTCAACCATGTATTTTTCAACTACCTTTTCTATAACAGCTTCAATATCTTCTCTAAGCTCCCTCATTCTAAAGGTAAT
Organism: Clostridium sp.; assembly: GCA_051653165.1. Lineage (GTDB taxonomy): Bacteria > Bacillota > Clostridia > Clostridiales > Clostridiaceae > Clostridium. The sequence continues at coordinate 42,712 of JBOFVP010000404.1, read as the reverse complement.
AAACCCATTAATATTAATTTCTTCATTCTCTTCTATGCATTCTTTAATTTTTTCTTGTGCATCATTAATTTTATTCATGCAATAGACGAAATTTTCATCATTTATTCTTTCTTCCCCTTTTAAAACATTCATTATATCTTTTTCAACTTCAATTATTTCATCCTGTTTTAAAAAGTAATATGAATCTGTTATAAACTCTAATAATTCCTTTCTCTTATAATAATCGATAACAATATTATATAATATATTACTTACATAAATGTTAACCATCTCGTTAACTCTCTCATTATAATTCTCAGCTTCACACATTATTTTTATTATATGAGTGGTCCCTTCTATGCTTTCCACTAGCCCTATTACTATATTTTTCTTCTTAAGCAAAGCTTTTAGTTCCTGTAGTTCCTTAATAAAGTCAAATTCCCCTGTATAAGCTAACTTTAGTACAAGCATGGATTTCACTCCTTTCTAGTAATAGTATGTATAATTTTTTTTGCTCTATACTATTAATTATCCTTCATCACTCCACATAATCTTGATTTTTATCTAATTAAGTTGTACTCTATTAATTAATAAAAACCTCGGAGGATGTGTAAATGATTTGCTTTGTAGACTATAGAATCACAGAAGAAGAAGAAAAAAAATTGTCACTTCTTGGCTTTAATCCTATTAAAACGCCAAAATGTCCAACACTATATCCAGCTATTGACGGACATGTAGATATACAAATGAACATTTTAGATAAAAATTCTCGTAGCATAATTGTTCACAAAGACATGCCTTCTAGCTTCTTAAAGGCGCTAGAAAAAAATAATGTTAATTATATTTTTAGTGAGGGTTCTCTCGGTTCTAAATATCCGGAGTGCATAAAATTGAATGCATTTGTATGTGAAAATTATTTTTTTCATAATTTAAAGTTTACTGACAATGCTTTAATTAGAAACGTATCTCAAAAAATTAAGGTAAATGTTACTCAAGGCTACACTAAATGCTCTATTCTACCGATTAAAGAAAATGTTATTGTTACATCAGATAAAGTGATTTATAAATCAGCTATTTTGAATGGGTTTGATTGTTTATTGCTTCCCCCTGGTGACATACTATTACCTGGACTTGATTATGGTTTTATTGGGGGCGTTGGTGGCATGATTGATTCATCAACTTTAGCTTTGTTTGGAGAGCTTAGTTTTTATGCCTATGGAAATGAATTGTTAGATTTTTTAACTAAACATGATATTTCTGTTATTTCCTTAAAAAAAGGAAAGCTCTTTGATAGAGGCTCCCTTTTTGTAATTTAATCTTTTGTATACTCCTATATTACGTTATAAGCTTTAAAATGTTCTATGTTTTAAAAAGTTATTTATATTAAAAAAATCAACTTTTATGACTATATTTTAAAAGTTTTAACAGTTTTTTTTATTTCTTCTTTTTCCTCTGACTTTAGGTTACCTCTACCTAATCTGTCACTTGTAAATACTAGCTTTAATTCATCTATGTTGCATGATTTTTTCATTCCTTCCACATCTGCAAAGGGAAGGTTCTTTGTTATGTATAGATAATGCATATGATATCTTATTAGCCCTGTTACTTTTTTTATAAAATCTTCATCTTTTGTAAACTCTCTTAATATTTTTGTTGCCTCTTCTTCTCCCACTGTGTCGTGTTCATATGCTGTCCATTTTCCATTTCTCTTTTTTGTAGTTTTAACTTTTCCTATATCATGTAATAATAATGCCCACATAAACACTTTTTTATCTTTACTTTCTTCTCTTATCTCTGCTCCATTGTCTACAACAAGCATTGTGTGATTCCATACGTTTCCTTCTGGATGATGTTCTAGTTCTTGTTCTGTATCCCTTAATTTTATTAATTCCTTTAATGGTGTCTTATGAATTTCGCCACTTTTAATTTTTTCTTCAAAATATCTTGATGGACTTTTGTCTTCTAATAAATGCTTTGTTATTTCATCAAATGTCATTTTAATCACCTTTCTTTTGTTCATATTTGACTATTATTTTACTTCGATTTATCTATTTTGTCTATTTTATATATTTATGAATAATATTATCCTCCTTTTTTTAAAAAAATCTCCCAGCAAATTACCTTTACTAGGAGATACTCTTCTATTTAAATTCCATTCTTACCATAGTAAGAAAATACACATTTATCCTTATTAATCCATTTTTTATCACTAGGGGGAGCTTGTATATATACCATATACACACTGTCTTATATATACAATCTCCATTTTCTTCTTTTCTTCTTTAATTCTTTATATGTTTTCTTTGATAATTTATTTTACCACATCTCAGACATTTATTCCATATATATCCTTATATTTATTTCTACTTTTTTAAAAATATTGCACTTATTTCCCTTTAATACTTGATATTTATAACATATTTCCTTATAGTTATATATAGGTTATAATATATGAAAAAATAAGTTTTAAATTATCAAAAAAGTTAATTAACACTTATAAGAAAAAACTTATAATAGTTATCCTTGAAAACATTAGGAAACTATAAATATTTAGGAGGGATTACATTGTATAATGTTGCAGTAGTTGGGGCTACTGGGAATGTCGGAAGAAAGTTTTTAGAAATACTTGAAGAGAGAAACTTCCCAGTAAAAAATTTATATTTATATGCCTCTAAAAGAAGTGCAGGTACTACTTTACCATTTAAGAACGAAGAAATCTTAGTAGAGGAAACTTGTGAAGAAAATATTAAAAATAAAAAAATCGATTTCGCTTTATTTTCAGCTGGTGGAGATGCAAGTTTAAAATTTGCACCAATTTATGCTCAATACGGAGCTGTTGTTATTGATAATTCAAGTGCTTACAGAATGGACCCTAATGTTCCACTTGTTGTTCCTGAAGTTAATCCTGAGGACATTAAATGGCACAAAGGAATCATTGCTAACCCAAATTGTTCTACTATTCAAGCAATGCCAGTTCTAAAAGCATTACATGATAAATACGGATTAAAGAGAGTTGTTTATTCAACATACCAAGCAGTTTCAGGTGCTGGTATGCAAGGAATTGCTGATTTAGAAGATGGAATGAAGGGAATTGAACCTAAGAAATTTCCACAACCAATAGTTGGTAATGTTCTTCCTCATATTGATGTATTCTTAGATAATGGATACACAAAGGAAGAGGAAAAAATGATAAAGGAATCTAGAAAAATCCTTAATCTACCTGACCTAAGGGTAACTGCTACAACTGTTAGAGTTCCTGTTTTAAATGGTCATAGCGAAAGTATTAATATAGAACTTTCAAATGAGTTTGAACTTGAGGACGTTTTCTCTGTTTTAGGTAGCACTAAGGGTGTTATTGTATATGATAATACAAAGGAGCAAAAGTACCCAACACCACTTATGATGGCTGGTCGTGATGAAGTTTTTGTTGGAAGAATAAGAAGAGATTTCAGCTTAGACAACGGTCTTAATCTATGGGTTGTTGCTGATAACATTAGAAAAGGTGCTGCTCTTAATGCAATACAAATTGCTGAGATTATGATTAACAATCAAAATTAAGGAGGAAAGCATATGTCAATATTTGAAGGATCAGGAGTTGCTATAATCACTCCTTTTACAAATGATGGTGTAGACTTTGAAAAATTAAAAGAATTATTGGAATGGCATGTTGCTGAAGGTACAGATGCAATTATAATTTGTGGAACAACTGGTGAAGCAACAACAATGTCAGAAGATGAAAAGAAAGAAACTATTAAATTTACAGTAGATGTTATAAACAAGAGAATTCCTGTTATTGCAGGAACTGCTGGTAATAACACTTTAGCTTCTGTTAAAATGAGTCAATATGCTGAAAATGTTGGAGTTGATGGTCTTCTAATTATCACTCCATACTATAACAAAACTAACCCTGAGGGATTATACATGCATTTTAAAACAATTAACGATGGTGTTAAGACTCCTATAGTTGTTTATAATGTTCCATCTAGAACAGGCATGAATATCTCCCCTTCTGCTCTAGTTAGAATTGCAGAACTTTCTAACGTTGTAGCTGTTAAGGAAGCTTCAGGTGACATTAGTCAAATTGCTGCAATTGCTGCTCTTTTAGGAGATAAAATTGATATTTATTCAGGTAATGATGATCAAATAGTCCCTATAATGGCTTTAGGTGGCAAGGGTGTTATTTCTGTTCTAGCTAATGTAATTCCAAATGAAGTTTCTACAATGTGTCATTCATTTTTAAATGGAGATACTAAGAAAGCTTTAGAATTACAATTAAAATCCTTCGAGTTGACAAAAAAATTATTTATAGAAACCAACCCAATCCCTGTTAAGACAGCTTTAAACTTAATGGGAAAAGAAGTTGGAGAGTTAAGACTTCCTTTATATAAAATGGAAGATAAAAATTTAGGAGCTTTAAAAACTGAGCTTAAAAATTATAATTTGATTTAAGGAGGGTACATTATGGTTAGAGTTTTATTAAATGGGTGTAGCGGAAAAATGGGGAAAACTATTGTTGAATGCTCAAATGAATTCCCATCTATTGAAATTGTAGGTGGAATTGACAAGTTTGAATCACATGCAAAATTCCCTATTTTCAAGGACTGTGCTTCTGTTAATATAGAATATGATGTTTTACTTGATTTCTCAAGAGCTGATGCTTTAAATGATATCTTAGATTTAACTGAAAAAACTAATAAACCTTTAGTTATTTGCTCAACTGGTTATTCTCCTGAACAGGTTGAATTAATCAATGAAAAAAGTAAGAGCTTAAAGCTTTTTAGAAGTGGAAATATGACTCTTGGAATTAATCTAATTGCTTCCCTTTTAAAGAAGGTTGCTCCTATTTTATTTGGTAACTATGATATTGAAATAGTTGAAAAGCATCATAACCAAAAAGTTGATTCTCCAAGTGGAACTGCTCTACTTTTAGGTGATGCTATTCGTGAAGTTATTCCATCTGAAACTCATTATGTTCATGGTAGAGATGGAAATGCTAAGAGAGAAAAAAATGAAATTGGTGTTCACGCTGTTAGAGGTGGCTCAATTGTTGGTGATCATGATGTAATTTTCGCTGGTACTGGTGAAGTTATTGAGATTTCGCACAAAGCTATTTCTAGAGATGTTTTTGCCATTGGTGCCTTAAAAGCTTGCGAATATATGGGTAAAGTTACTGAATGTGGACTTTACGATATGAGCGATGTAATAGGATTGTAAAACTCATAAAAGGTGTATGAATTTATTTCATACACCTTTTTGATCTTCTACCCATTTTAAAATAAGATAAAATAATTAATATTATTCCAATAATAAAATATGCTATTTTTATCTCTCCCTCTACATCTTTTGTTAAAATTCCATCATAATATCTATGGGCAAGAACACCATACTCGCCACTAACCTTACCCCTCCATAAAAATTCTAAAATAAAATATATGAACACTACTATAGTTAAACTAATTGGTATATTTCTAATAAAACATATTAATCCCATAGCTAATCCAATTATAAAGGTTTGTGTTACAACTGAATATACTAAAATCTCACCTTTACTTAATACTTGAACCACTTCACCCCTATCTAAAATTTCTACACTCATTATATTTATTACTGTTATTCCATAAGCTATTAAATATATAGCTAAAAACAATAAAACTTTTTTAATTACATAGGAGTTACTTTTTCCCTTTGATGTCACTAGAGTTATTCCTTCCATAGAATTTGTATAATCCATACCAATTATAAAAATTATTATAATAACTCCAACTAGTAGGAGATAAAAATTAGTAATCCCTTCAAATATTCTGAAAAAATCCCTATAATATAATATATCTTTTCCTAAAATTGCATATAATCCATTGCAAATTAATGTACTAACAATAAAAATAGTTAATATTCTTACTCTAAAAATACTATCTATATGTCTATAATAAATGCCCATACTATTCTTCTCCATGTAACTCATAATGAATTATATAAGCATCTTGAAGAGAAATATTCCCCTTATTATGGCTATCAAAAAGCTTTTCCTTAGAAATATATCTAATTGTTATAATATCCTCATTAATATAAGTTGATAATATCTTTACCTTGCTCTTAATATAAAGTAAATCCTTCTCTTCCACGATTCCTTCCCACAGCAGATTACTTACACTATTCACAAACTCTTTTTTCCCACCTTGATAAATTATATTCCCTTCTTTCATTACTATTAAGTACTTACAATAATTCTCAATATCTTCAACAATATGTGTTGTTACAATTACAATTTTATTAAGGCTAATATATGGAAATAATTCTCTAATCATATTCCTTTGCTTTGGATCAAGACCAACTGTAGGCTCATCTAAGATAACCATATCAGGATTTCCAACCAAAGCTTGAGCAATTCCCAACTTCTGTTTCATTCCTCCTGAATACTCCCTTATCTTTCTATTAATGAACTTATCCATACTAAGTTCATTAATTAATTCATTACACTCTTCTTTATATTTTGCTTTATTTCCTTCTAATTTTAGAGATGCTATAATTTCTAAAAACTCTTTTCCTGTTAAATTATCATAAACTTGAAAATCCTGTGGTAAATAGCCAATATGTCCTCTAACATTCTTTAAATTTTTATTGTAAATTATCTCATTTAACTCTATCCTTCCATCCTGTATTGGTAAAAGAGTTGAAATCAACTTTATCAATGTACTCTTTCCAGCACCATTTTCCCCAAGAATTCCAACTAACCCACTTTCAATATTAAATGATATATTATTTAATGCTTTATGATTTTTATATTTATAAGATAATTCTTTTACCTTTAGACTACTCATTATTCAACCAACCCTCTACTATTATTTACTCTCTATCGAATTCACCAAACAACATAGTATCACCATATATATCGCTTATTAAATACTGTTTATCTGTCTTTGGGGTTAATATAACTCTTGATTTTTCATTAAGAGTATTATTACACCAACCATCTACTATCTTATATAAAGCGCTAAGTTTCTTTTCACTATTTATCTGCTCTAAATTTCCAACAAATTTTATTCCTTTATATTCAGTTTCACAAACACTTCCATTAAGTATAAAGACTTCCTTAGAAAGTCCATAATAAATACCATTAATATCCCTATCTAAATTTGTATACAGGCTATTTTCTCCGTTAGTATTTATTTTAATCTTATATTCTTTAATATTTCCCCTATTTAAACTCTTAGGATACCACTCAAAAAAATCACCCAAAAATCCAGAAGTATTATTTACAAAGTATTTCTTTGACCCTTGTAAATCCGTAGTGTTTATAATTCCACCATATTTTACTGAAAGCTTTATGTTCTCATTTTTATAACCATCAAGCTTTACTATTAATTTCTCGAAATCTCTTTCATATGATGCATCCTTCCCATTAATAGTAACCTTAGATATATCTAAGCCTTCAAATAAATAGAGCGTAATCTCTGAATCCTCCTTTACCTTTATATCCATTGTACATTCATTAGAAAATTTCTCGTATAAATCTATATTCATCTCGTATTTTTCTATTAAATATCCATCATCGTATTTATTTTCAATATAATTTTCAGAAATAATATCCTCCTTTATGCTATACTCTCTCGGTAGATAGCTTCTAGTATTAAAAATAAGTATAGCTATTACTCCTATTAATACTCCTAGTACTGTTATGGTTTTTGTTTTATTCTTGCCTTTAATAAAATATGTTAAAAATAGTATTACATTTATAATTGCAAGTATTATTATATGATTTATAAAAACTCTATTCATAGATATTAATTCAAAAGTACTTGATAGCATATCTACATAAAATATAGGAAATATCATTACCATTTCCTTATAAAAGTTGCATATTAATAAAAATAATACCAATGATATAAAATATCTAGTAAATTTCTCTTTGCAAAACCTTGATATACATAAGGATCCTCCAACAATAAATGTTAGTGATAACATAAAGTTCATTGAAAACAATAAAATATACGGCAAGTAATATGATGGTTCTAACCCATTAAGTATTATTATTAATATTAATATTATCAATGATAATATATAAAATACTCCCCCTACTATGTAACAGGAAAATATTTTACTTAAGATTATTTCTGTTTTTGAAACTGGTAGCGCTTCTATTACACTAAACCTTGATGTGAAGATATCTGAAAAAATTAATAATAATGGAACATAAATAAGATTAATAGGTAACCAAGCATTTTTTAAGTAGGTTACTAAATCTATATGAAACTCTCCTCCTATTTTATTGCCCCATACTACTTGTTGTATGCCAAAAACAAACAAGACTAGTGTTACAATTATTATTTTTCTATGTCGTAATTCTTTTAATTCATATTTCACTAACTGCATCATACAATTCCACCTTTTATATTTTTTACCAATATATTGATATAATTATATTATATTAATTTTATAAAATCTATAACTTAAAATATTTTATAAATATTTTTAAATACACCATTTATAAGATTTATTTACTTTATTTACTTTATTTACAATGAATTTTACTTTGTATTAGTAGCAAACTATTAATGGAGGTGATTACAATGGCAAAGGATAGTCAAATTGATAATAAAGAAGTTAGAATGAAAAAATGTAACTGTCAAACTCCCTTAACAGCTGAAGCACAAAATCATAATAAAAATAATAAAAAACATTCTGTTAAAAGACAAGGCTTTCAAAGTGAACATATAAATTAGATAAGTAAAAGGCACTCTTAATATTTTAAGAATGCCTTTTATAATTAAATTATCTTACTTTTTTCTTTAATGTTGCAAGAATCACCATACCAACAACCGAACCAATTGCTAATGCACCTAAATATCCTAAAGGATTTGTTATAACTGGAACAACAAATAGTCCTCCATGAGGTGCTCTAAGTGCACACCCAAATAACATTGATAACGCCCCTGCTGTAGATGAACCCACTACACAAGCTGGAATAACTCTTAATGGGTCTGCTGCTGCAAAAGGAATTGCTCCTTCTGTTATAAATGATAATCCCATTATGTAGTTAGTTAAACCTGATTTTCTCTCATTTTCAGTAAATTTATTCTTAAAGAATGTTGATGTTAAAGCAATAACTAATGGAGGAACCATTCCACCTATCATAACTGCTGCCATAAATTCGAATTGTCCACTAGCTAATGAAGCTGTACCAAAAACATAAGCTGCCTTATTAATTGGTCCACCCATATCAATAGCCATCATTCCACCTAAAACTGCTCCAAGTAATACTTTACTACTTTCACCCATTCCATTTAAGAAATTTGTAATCCACTCATTAGCTGATGCAACTGGAGGATTAACAACAAACATAATAATTGCTCCAATAATTAATATACCAAGGAAAGGATATAATAATACTGGTTTTAAACCTTCTAAACTATCTGGAAGATAGCTAAATACTTTTCCTAAAGCAACAACTACATATCCTGCAATAAATCCAGCAAGTAATGCTCCTAAGAAACCTGAACCACCCATATTTGCAAGTGCTCCACCAACGAACCCTACTGCAAGTGCCGGTCTATCACCAATACTCATAGCAATGTATCCAGCTAAAACTGGTAACATAAATCCAAAAGCTTGCTCTCCAACTGTCTTTAAAAATGCTGCAAATGGTGTGTTTTTACCAAAATTTGATGGATCTATTGAATAATCATCAAATAGGAATGCAAGTGCTATTAATATACCTCCACCTATAACAAAAGGTAGCATATGTGAAACTCCATTCATTAAGTGCTTGTATATTGTTCTTCCTATTCCTTCTGTTTCTTCACCTGATGTTTCTTCACTTGATGAAGCATCATGATGATAAACTGGTGCATCTCCATTTGATGCTCTTGTTATTAATTCTTCTGCTTTATGTATTCCATTGGCAACCTTAGTTTGTATAACCTTTTTGCCATTAAATCTTCCCATTTCAACTTTTTTATCAGCTGCAACAATTATACATTCAGCATTTTCTATTTCTTCCTTAGTTAAAACATTTTTAGCTCCACCTGAACCATTAGTTTCAACTTTAATAGAAATTCCCATTTCCTTACCCTTATTTTCTAAGCTTTCTGCTGCCATGAAAGTATGAGCAATTCCAGTTGGGCAAGCTGTTACTGCTAACACCTTATATCCTTGATTTCCCTTAACTTCTTCTTTATTTAACTTTTCATTTTCTTTTTCATCTATTAAGCTTAAAAATTCCTCAACTGAATTTGAGTTTACTAGCTTTTCTTTAAAGTCAAAATCCATAAGAAGAGTTGATAATCTTGCTAAAACATCAAGGTGAGTATTGTTTTCTCCCTCTGGTGCCGCAATCATAAAGAATAGGTGAGCTGGTGCTCCATCTAGTGAATCATAATCAATTCCATCCTTTATTATCATTGCACTTAGTCCTGCATCCTTTACAGCCTTTGACTTCGCGTGAGGAATAGCTATTCCATCACCAATACCTGTTGTACTTAATGCTTCTCTTGCTAAAACACCACTTTTGTATTCTTCTTTGTTGTTTAGATTCCCTGACTTATCCATTAAATCAACTAAAGTGTTAATGGCTTCTTCTTTAGTCTTTACATTTGGATTTATTGTAATGCTTTGTTTCTTTAATAAATCTGTAATTTTCATCATTATTATCTCCTTTTATATTTGCTTTAGTAATTCAAAAACTTTTTCTTTTGTTGCAAGCCCACTTGAAAATGCACTAGCACTACCTGTTGCAATTCCCATTTTAAAGGCTTCTTCGTAGTTATGATTTTTTAAATATCCTGTTATAAAACCTGAAACCATTGAATCTCCAGCACCAACTGAGTTTATCAGTTTTCCTTTTGGAACATCACTTGTTAAAACTTCATTGTTTTCTGTTATCATAATAGCTCCATCCCCAGCCATTGAAATTAAAACATTTCTTGCTCCCATTTCTTTTAGCTTTTTAGCATGTTCTATTATTTCTTCCTTTGTCTTTAGAGTTTTATTAAATAATTCTCCAAGTTCATGATGGTTTGGTTTTATTAAAAACGGATTATATTTTAAAACATTTAATAGTAACTCTCCTGTAGCATCAACAATTATTTTTATGTTTTTGCTTTGAAGCTTTTCCATTATAGTTTCATAAACATTCTTTGGTAGTGTATTTGGAATACTTCCAGCTAAAACTAAAATATCATCAGATGTTAAAGTTTCAAGCTTTTTAAATAGTTCTGAAAGTTCTTCTTTATTTATAGTTGGTCCTTGACCGTTAATTTCACTTTCTTTAGTTGATTTTAACTTTACATTTATTCTTGATGTTCCTGACTTTAATTTTATAAAATCAGTTGTACACCCAAAATCTCTAACTCTTTTTTCTATTTCTTCACCTGTAAAGCCTGCTATAAATCCAAGAGCCTTATTTTCAATCCCAAGATTGTTAAGCACTATTGAAACGTTAATCCCTTTTCCTCCAGCATAAATCTCTTCTTCTTCACTTCTATTAACTTCTCCATCTTTGAAGTTAGAAACCTTAACTATGTAGTCAAGTGCAGGATTGAATGTTATTGTATAAATCATTCTTAATTCACCTCTATTACTTTTGTTACTTCTTTTATTTCTTCTTTATATGTATTATGTTTATTTGATGTAATTATTGTTGCGTCTTCTAATTTTCCAAAGGTTATGGAACTTATTTCATCAAACTTTGAATCATCTGCTAAAATATAAGCTTCCCTTGTTTTTTTAATACCTTCTTCTTTAATTAATGCTTCTTTTATTTCTGGTGTTGTAAATCCACTTTCTAGTGAAATTCCATTGGTTCCAAAAAATCCTTTTGTGAAGTTATATTTTGATAAGCACTTAATAGCTTCCATTCCTATTATTGCATGGGTAGCTTCTTTTACTTCTCCTGCTAATATATATACTTTAAACCCTCTTGAAATTAATTTCATTGCTTGATTTAATCCGTTAGTTACATATATTGCTTTTTTTTCTTTTAGGAAATCAATCATCAATTCTGTTGTTGTTCCAGAATCTATATAAACAAAGTCATTCTCGTTAATTAGTTCTGCTGCTTTTTTTGCAACCTTTAGTTTTTCTTCTTGGTTTAAAGTTTGTCTTTTTTCGATTATATCATCCATTGTATGCATAGTTTTATTTATTTTCGTTGCACCACCATGAACCTTATTTAATCTACCTTCTTTATGTAAGGAATTTAAATCCCTTCTAATGGTTGATTCTGACGTATTTAGTCTTTGCACTAAGTCACTAACATATACCACTGATTTTTCTTCTATTTCATTCAAAATCAGTCGTTGTCTTTCCTCTGTTAACATTAATACCACTTCCTTATTTATATAATACTCCATACTCAGTCATATTTCAAGCACAACCAATCAAAAACATTCATTTTTTTAATAATAAGAAAAAGAGAAAAGAGTCACTTAAAACTCTCTTCTCTACTCAATAGTATTCTCTTTATGTCCACATTCATCACACTTATAATATTTTTTCCCATACTGATTGTTATCATAACTATAAGGATATTCCTTCATAACACTTGAACAAATAGGACAAATTTTCTTTTTACTCATAAAACTTTCTCCTCACTTTATTTCCATTCCCCGGCTTTTATCATAATCTTATAATAAAGACCTCTAGGGATAAGTTTAATACTTCCTAATAAAAATCTATTTAATGTTCCTGGCACTACAACAACCTTACCCTTATTAAAAATATTCTTTAATGAACATTTAACTACCTCTTCAGATTTCATCCACCTTATTAATCCTCTATTTTTAAGCTCTTCATCCCTCATATTTAATTTACTATGAAAATCTGTTCTTGCAAATCCAGGGCAAAGAGCCTGAACCTGCACATTATAAGGTTTAAGTTCCAATGCTAATGTTTCACTAAAACTTCTTATAAAAGCCTTAGTTGAACAATACATTGTAGCAGAACTTGTATTTAAAAAGGATGCCATGGAGCTTACATTAATAATATATCCCCTCCCTCTTACCTTCATTAATTTACCAAATTCATAGGTTAATTTTAATGTTGCATTAATATGAACATTTATCATTTTCATATTATTTTCTAAAGAATCATCTAAAAAACTCTCCTCTTCACCAAAACCTGCATTATTAATTAAAAACTCAACTTCATAATTATTTTTTATTTCATCTATAAACATTTCCAGTTCATCTTCTCTTGATAACTCTACAATCTTTACAACTACACACACCTTATATTTTTCTTCTATTACCTTTTTTATATTATAAAGTAATCCTTCTCTTCTTCCTACAATTATTAAATTATATCCTCTCTTAGCTAATTCATAGGCAAAATCTCTTCCAAACCCACTACTCCCACCTGTAATTAATCCATATTCCTTCTTCATAAAATCCCTACTTTCAATTACAATTATACCAATATATATTTAAAAGTGTAAACAGAATGATCTTACACTTTTATAATTCAATTATTTTATAAGCTTATCAATCATATTGATTAACTGACTCTCACTAATAACTCCAGTATGATCCTTAACTAATTTACCATCCTTATTAATAAACACAGTTCTTGGAATTGCTTGAATACCATAGGCTAAAGCTGCTGAAAAATCACTATCATATAAAATGTTCATATCAAATCCTTGAGATTCTAAAAACTCATTTGCTTTTTCCTTTGTTTCTCTTCTTCCATCTGTAAGATTAACCATAAGAATTTCTACATCCTTATTATTATATTTATCTGTAGCATTTTGAAAATATTCCATTTCAATTTTACATGGTGTACACCAACTAGCCCAAAAGTTTACTACTACATTTTTCTTGCCTTTATAATCTGATAACCAAACTTTGTTTCCCTCCTTATCATAAGCCATAAAATCTGGAGCTATAATATCTTTATTGGTTTGCTCTAAAAATTCATCTTTAGCTATACTATTATTTTTTTGACTTTTTGAAAAATAGTTGTAACCTATCAAACTAGTCCCAATTATAAATATAAACACCCCTATTATAATAACTACTCTTTTCTTCTCACTCATATGAAAACCTCAATTTCTTATATTTTACCTTCAAAATGTTAAAAAGGATAACAGTAAATTTAGGTATCCTGTCATCATCATAACTCCAATAATAATTAAAAGCACTCCTGATATTTTGTTTATTATGCCATAATTTCTTTTTATAAAGTCAAAGGCTCCTTTTAAAGAATCAATTAAAAGTGCTGACATTATAAGTGGAATTCCAAGACCAATACTATAGGTTAAAAGCATTAATATACCCTTTAAAACTTCTCCACTATTTGCTGCTACCATCATGGCTGAGCCTAAAAATGGTCCAACACAAGGAGTCCAACCAATACCAAATATAACTCCAAATAATAAACTCCCACCATTACTTTGAGTTTGTTTAAGTTTATATGTTCTCTCTAGAAATGATATTTTAATCAATCCTAAATAGTTTAAGCCAAAAACCACCATTAAAGCACCTGATACAATATTGATTTCTCCTATGTATTTATTAAATAAAACTCCAAGTGATGATGATGCTGCTCCTAATAAAGTAAATATAAATGTAAAGCCTATTACAAATAAAAGTGAATTCCTTAAAGCAAGTTTCCACTTTCCCCCTCCCTCTTCTCCACCTAAAAAATAGCTAATATAAATTGGTATCATTGGTAATATACAAGGGGAAATAAACGTTATTATACCCTCTAAAAACAATAATAAATAATCCATCCTACTCCTCCAATTCTAGAAACCACAACTTAAAGTACTTAAAACCTCATTGAATAATTCTTCACCATTTATTTTTTCAGGATTATTAACCACTCTAATAGCCCCAACTAATGAATTTTCAATTAATATTCCATAATTTATATTCCTCTCTAGAGTTATTTCCAATTTGAAATTTCCATTCCCTAAATTGATGCTTTCCGTCTTCTCTCCTGTCAAAGGATTTATTAAATATACACTTTTTCCTTCTTCAAAATTATTTAAAGCTATATTAAAACCCTCTTGTTCCTTTGCAATAGTTACTAATGGTTCTATGTAATATCCTATATAATTTATTTGAAGATTTTGTGAATATACCTTTTTATACTCTCTATCTTCCTCCTTCTCTATAACACTCTCTTCTTTAGTTTCCTCTACAATTAATACCGTTTCTCCTACAATCAATAGTATTATACTAAAAAGTATTATAGTAATAAGGTTTAGTATTCCCTTTTTATTCATTTCCTCTCCATCCTTTGTTTTTATTATTATTGATATTATAATGCCTATCTAGATGTTAATCAAATTAAAAGGATGATATCCTAGCAAGAACTAAAACATCATCCTTTTCCTCAAACCTTGTAACTTATTTGACTTAATAATTAACCTTATAATACCTATAAAACTTTGAATTATGGTTCTTAATAATAAAACTATCCAAAATTTCTTTATTTTCCTTACTAAGCATTGTAAAAACACACCCATAATAATTCAAATTATTTCCCGTATACTTCCTAACTGTTTTAGTTTCTACCTTAATAGTACCATTTGGAAGTGGTATCTCCACTAAAAAATGTACATCCATTGGTATATCTAAATTGCTTTCAAGTAATATACCTTCACCACTAATATTTTTGCTAACCATAAAAATTGGCTTCTTTAAACTTATTAGTCCACTTTCCTCTTTTTTGATTTTATCAACTTCTAAAGGAAAATTTACAATTACTCTAACTTTCTTTCTTTCTTGTTTTGAGTATATCAATCTTAGATTTTTAATTAAAATAGAATTTTCAATAATTCCTCCAATAATTCCGCTATAGTTAGATTGCCCAACCTCTCTATTCATAGTCTTAATTATTAATTCTTCTCCAATTATAAAATCCTTAGCCTTTGTACATCTTATAGTTATTCCATCACCGCAGTTCTTTGTAACAACACCATTTCTTTTTATCTTTTGATTAATTGAACTAACAACAACTGTTTGATAATTAATCATTTTCCTCATTATTTCCCCCAAGCTATAAATCAAATAAGTTCAAGGTTCCATCCCATATTATTTATCGGCTATTTCCTATATTTATTTACGTTATTTTAAATAATATTTAAAAATTCTTTTCAATTATATACATTATTTTCAATTACTCAAAGCTTGTTCTTTCAATTTTTTGCCATCTATCTCCACGTTTCTTATATGAAAGAAACCCAATTAATCTATAGAAAGAGCTTATTTGTCTATAACCAACTTGTTCTAAAATACTATAGAAAATTAACTTTATAATTATCTTTAATGATAGTTTTTCCTTGAACATATTGTTCTCTAACATAATAGATGCAACTGATACAATTAAACCAAAAGTAAAATATAAAACAATAAAAATCATCATGAATTTTATATTAATTAGTCCTACTGAAATTGAAATTATTATAAATACTAATCCTACAACCTCAATAACACAGGATAACATTTCATAAAATAGAAAATATAAAAATGCAAATATACAGGATAATCCGTACCTATAGTTCAAAAATATATATTTATGAGATAATAAACTCTCCATTAATCCAATATGCCATCTCTTTCTCTGACTTTTTAAATCTGATAATGTGGTAGGTACTTGCGACCAACATATTGCATCTGACACGTATTCTATTTTATATGGTTTCTTATTTTTTTTATAAAACGAGTGTAGTTTAACAACAATTTCCATGTCCTCACCTATACTCTTGGAATTATATCCTCCTACATTAAGAACTGCTTGCTTTTTAAAAGCTCCAAACGCTCCAGAAATTATTAAATTACCATTAAAACTATTAAACCAAACTCTAGTTGTTAGAAAAACTCTATAATACTCAATCATTTGCATTATTGCTAAATATTTTTTTGGTGTCTTAATACTTTTTATTTCTCCATTTTCTAGCTTTACATGATTTGCAACCTTAATATTGCCCCCAACAGCAATTGTATTCTCATTTTCAATGAAAGGGGTAACTATATTAGTTAAAGCATCCTTTGAGAGGAATGAATCTGCATCTAATGATATAATAATAGGATACCTTGCCACATTTATTCCCATATTTAGTGCATCTGCTTTCCCTCCATTTTCTTTGCAAATTAATATAATTCTTATTTGCTTATTATTAATCAACTGCTCCCCTTGATGAATACTTATAACTTCATTACATTCAATTACTTTCCTAATTGGCCTTACTATCTGTTTTAGCGAAAAAGCTTTAATTAAATTCTCTGGGGTATAGTCAGTTGATCCATCACTTACTACTATTATTTCATAATCTTTATAATTACTATTCAATATTGATTTTACAGAATCTACAATTGTTTTTTCCTCGTTATATGCAGGAACTAAAATTGATATTGGAACATAATTATTGTTGTTTTTAATTAACCTTCTATTTTTCCTATAGATTCTTTTCTGTTGTATGTCCACCATTGAGTATATAGTCGATATGAAGAATATAGCAGAGTAAATAAACATATAATACATAAAAAATATATTTACTCCCGTAACTATTCCCTTTATCATTTTCATTCCATCCTTTCTTAACTACTTTCAAATTAAATTATATCTGTTCTACTAACATACTCCTCATAGTCAATTATATTTCTTTCAAACATTGCATAATATAAAATATCTAAAGCATATTTATCATTTAACTTCTCTACAATATCAATTATATTTTTTCCTAAATTAAAGTCTAAAAGGGTATTAGCTGAATTAAATCTAACATACCAATTTCTATCCTTTAGTGATAATAACAATAATTTTATTCCCTCTTCTGATTTATAATTTTTTAAAGCTTTTGATGCTGACGCTCTTATTTCAAATTTTTCATTCTTTAATAATTTTATAATCTCACTTCCTGCTCTATCATAGGTTATATTCATAAAGTACCTAATAGATGCAAGCCTTACTTCTAAACTTTCCTCATCATTATTTAAAATCTCTAATATATCCGCTTTAACCCTTACATATTTAAAAAATATAAAGCATTCTATTATAGTAACCTTGAGAATTTCACTATAAGTATTAAATTCACTTATTAATTTTCTAAATAAACTCTCTCTATTACCCATATAGTCCCCTATTATATTAATGAATATTTTTTTATTTATATATGTATCCTTTGATGATGCTATTTTTAATCCCTTAAAAAAATAATCTTCATCCCCAATTAAAGCAATAGCAGTTAATCCACTTATCTTTAAATTTAAAGAGTCACTATTTAGCACCTCTAATAAAAAGTCATTTATAAAGGGTTTGTTAACCCTATAAACCCCAAGTGAATCAACTATTTTAGTATCTTTTATATTTTCACCTCCCTTATATTTATATATTAACCTTTCAATATACTCCTCACACTCTGCCATCAAAAGTGGCACTTCCTTATTTTGAGGATAACTTGTATTATAAAAATATAAGGTATCTTTTAAAACTTCTTCAAAATAAGGATTTTTTAAAAGCTCATTTATCCTTTTAATTTTATTTGAAAATCCAGTATTTAATATTTTTTCTTCATTAATATCACTTAAAATAATTAATATTTTTCTTCTATACTTCCTATTGTATTTTTTTCTTATTTTAGTATTGATCTTTTCTACGAAGTTATATAGAAGTATATATACGATAGACATAAATATTATATAAAGGAAGAATAGAGTAAAAATAAATACTATAACAATTCCTTTCACATTATTTCACTCCTCTACCATTAATATAATCTTTAAAAATATAATAAGAATCTTTTAATCGTTCTTTATATTTAGGTGAATTCCAATCCCTTAATTCATATTCCTTAGAACTTATTCTAGTTGAATTTTCACTCCCTATTTCCTTAATTGTTACTCCTATACCAACCTTTGATATATTCAAACCCTTAAACCTAAAATCTTCATAAAAATCATCTTCAACTATTTTAGATGATGGATCCCTAAAATTTAAAAGTCCATAAGGTATTCTAACTGTAATAGACTTCTCCCCTATTTTGTATTCTCCACTTTCTATAAAATTATCCTTATTAGTTATTACAGGTTGTAATTTACCACTTTCTAAATACTCCTCCTCTAAGAAAGTATTCTTTTCTGCTATATATACCTTGTCTCTTGATAAAACTTTTATTTTAACAAATTCATCCATGTGTTGCGAAACACTTTTTGTATTTGGTCTAAGCTTTAGTCTTCCTAAAGATGTATTAAAGTCATAAATGCTATAATATTTTTGTACTAAAACTTCACTTTCAATATTATTTCCTATTTTTACAATAAAATCTACTGGAGTTTCAAATGCTAAGTTAAATTGATTGGATGTCATAGCTCCTGACTTTGGTGTTACGTCAAAGTCTAAGTAATATTCATAATTACCTCCATCTAGCATATTTTCTAACTCTATATCTACATACATATACCTTTCATCTTCATCAACATATAATTTTATGTTTTCATTTGAATTTAATGGCTCATTATTAGATGTAATATCAAAAAACTTTTCCTTATTATCTCCATTAAAACTTAATAACCCATACCATTGACTATCTGTTTCCCTATCATTCCAATAAGGAGTTCTTAGAAGATCTCTATTTTTTGATGTGTTATGTGCTGATTTATACCAACTATCCTGCCATTCAAATATGAATCCTCCTAAAATATTACTTTCTTCAATTTCCTTATGAACCTTAACTAAAATTTCCCCTTGATCCTTCTCTGAAATATCATTATTTACGCCACTAAAATCTATATAGTTTGTATTTCTCCCCGTTGGCATACCAAACTCTGATACTAACATTGGCAGATTAGTGTATCTTTTTATTCTACTTATATACTCCATTACACTTTTATTATAATTAAAATCTTCTCTTACATCTGGATATATATTATAAGATGAAATCAAGTTCTCTTTATAGTTATTAGTCTTCTCTATATTTTCCAAATCTATATAATCCCGTTCCCTTGGATTTATTTCAACTGCTCCTTCTGGAATTATTACCCCCTCACTTATTTTTCTTTGTTCTTTCCCTCTTAAATAGTTATATCCTTGAGATACAAATGATATTATTTTTTGTTCTCTATATTTTCCCATTTCATAATCTACTAAGTAATTTGCTAAATATGCTAAATACTCTTCGAATGGTGATGCATTAATTGTTGCCTTAAAATACTTCCCTTCAAAGTTTCTTTTTTCATTTATTATATTTTGGTAAATTATATCATGTGCTGCCCACTCTACTCCAACAGTATAACCTATAACATACTTTGAGACATCCTTAGTGTATCCATGATCAAGATCATGAAAATTTTCTTTTATTATATCTCCATGAACTGCACTAACACCTTTCCTGATTTCAGTTTTAAATCCTTTTAAAACTTCTTTATCGTAAAGATTATATCCATTTTTAAAAACCTCTTCATCAAAGTATATTCCTTGGAGTATATATATTGGCTCAGGATTATTTTCATTAAAGCTATTTAGTGCATTATAAAAGCTTTTTCCCATTAAAGATTTTACCCTAATACAATTAATTTTTAGTTCTTTTATTTTATAAAACCATAATAAAAACTCTTCTTTAGTTACTGCTTCGTCATTTGGAAATGCTCCTGGCTTTGATGGATCTATATTTATCCCATTAATAGTTATTTTTTCAAGCCTCTCTTCTTTCATAGTTCCCTTATTAATATATAATTCACCATTTCTAATAACTATACTTTCAACCACCCCCCCCTTACCATAAAATAAATTCTCTAAGTCAACTTCTATTCTTTTAATTAAATTTTTATTTACAAATATTAATAGGAAGAATATTGTTGAGGCTATAATTAAAAACTTCTTCATATGTTCTTCTCCTAATTAATTGGTGAATTTATATAGACTTCTTATATTCTCGTCCATCCATTCCCCTCTTTTTATTATGAAATTTCTTAACATCGTTATTTCTTCTTCATAGTTTTTTGCCATTTGTTCTGTATTAACAAATTTTGTTGGATTATTAATCATATATTCATTTAAAAGCACTGTATCTCCATTAAACTTACTTAAAATATCAGGATGTGTTCTAAAGTAACTTTCTTGATTGCTCAATTGAAAAGGCCATCTTTCATAATTTCTTTTTATTGCACTTCCTAATATTTGTATTGTTTCATCTATAAAGTTTAATAAATACTCATCACTTAAAAATGATTTTCTAAGTGATGTATATTGTAAATTTACATTTGCCACAAAAGAAGGGTCTTGTAACAATCTACTAAACCATGGTGTTTGAGCCATATAAAACCCTGTTGGATCATTATATTTTATATCTCCAAGTTCATAGTTACCAAGGGATGCATTAAAATCCCATATTGGTCCTGCAACTATTTTCCCTCCCAAATCTCTATAAAAATATGTACTAAAAATACCACTATCTGTATTCTTGAAAAATTCATTTACTATGTAATAATTAATAAAACTTTCTTCATCAATATGGTTGATATACCCCTCTTCTTTACTTTTAAATCTTTCAGAATATAACACTCTCTCAAATTCACTTATAGTCTTTGTTATATATTTTTCTTGAATCTCTGTTGGCTCCTTTGGGTAATTATTCACAATTTTATTGTCTGATAAATAGGTTTCAGAACCATAATTTCTGTAAAACATATCTCCTGCCTTTACCCTATCCCTAACAACTATAAAACTAGTTTCTTTCATTCTTTTATTAGATTTTTCTATATCAACTCTTTGATCATTTCTTTTAATTTTTTCTGTTATTAAATAAACGCCTTTATAACTATCCTTTGTTATTTCAGTTTCCCCATTTTCTAATATAAACACCTCGCAATACCTTACTCTTGGAGAATATTTCATAAAATTCCCAGTAATATTATAGGCTAAATAATTTCTAATTAAGGATTTGTCAGCAAAAGGCCCATTTAATATCCAATCTGAATCATTAGACATGCCTAATACCCTTATATCCTTCTCCTTGCCATTATCATTTATAAACTCGAATCCATATTGTTTTTTAGGGTATGTTTTTGATGAACTTCCTCTAAGCTTAATATTTATCTTGCTATTTATTTCATTCTCTATATTTTTCAATGAAAAATCACCTATTATTTGACTATCATCTTCTATTTTATTACCATTTGTATTTATCACAACAATTGGTAGATTAAACTCACTTTCCTTTGGTGTTGTTATTATTTCTTCTACTACCTTTTTGTTATCTCCATAATTTAAAATTGATAAAAAGAATATTGCTATAAATAGCATAATTACAATTAGGGTTGGAATAACTTTTTTCATGATATTCACCCCTAACCTATTGTTTCACCATTTTGTGCAATTATATTTACTGTATCTATTCCATCTATTTCATATAGCCTTTTTACAATATCTTTATCTTTATTCCTTTTTATTTTAATTTGATATACTATTTCTAATGTATCCCCTGTTGTATTTTTAGCTCTCATCTGTGAGTTGTTAAATAGTTTAAAAACAACACTCATTACATCCTGTTCTTTTACCCTATTTCCTCTAATTATTAATAAATATCTATCCTCATTAGAAAATCCACCTAAACTAAATATTGAGAGAACCACAAATAAAAATATACTTCCTATGGTTGCAATTAAATAATTTTGTGTTCCTACACTTAATCCTACTGATATACTCCAAAATATGTATGCTGTATCCCTAGGATCCTTAACTGCTGTTCTAAATCTAACTATGGACAATGCTCCGACCATTCCTAGTGATAATGCAATATCACCACTTATTACCAACATTACCATAGATGTTACCAAGGTTAACATTACTAATGATATATTAAATTTCTTATTGTACATTACTCCGTTAAAGGTTATTTTATATGTTATAAATATTATTAGTCCTAATATTAATGCTATCATCATTATTTGAATTGCTTTTGTGGGTGAAATACTTTTTTGATTTGCAATAAAATATTCATAAATTAATTCTTTCACTTTAGATTCCTTCTTCCTACGTTAAATAATTTTCGTAAAACATTCTTCCTTGACAGTACTTACTTAAAGATTGATGAACAACATCATCTCCATTCAATATGCTTGTTATATAACAAAAGAAATCACCATCATATTTTACTTCTAGTACCATATGATATTGATCAAATATGGGTACCATCGGTAAATCCTTTGAAAATATATCAAAGTTAGTTTCTGATGAACGTATATCGCTATCAAAGGTTACTCTAATGGAATTTTCTTTATGTAGATATGCCACCCTTTTATAATCTATAACAACAACCGGTTCATATTGATGCACTGTCATTATGTTATATATTGTTTCTGCTGTTTTTTCTTTATACTTTAAAAGTACTGAGTAATCCTTATTTATTAATGCCTTTGCGTCTTCTCTTGTTATTGTTACTGTTTCTTTTATTTGATTAATATTTATTTTTCTTTTGATTTCTAATTTCACATATTCTGTGTCTAAGCTATAAATTCTTAATCGTATTTTCTTTCTTATTTCTTCTCCTGACTTTTTACTATAATAATCATCATTCCTTCTTGAATCAAAGTAAAGACTTCTAATATTGTACCCGTCTATACCATTATTTTTGTCTTCCTGCAGTATTTTTTTCATGGTTTCTTTTAATTTATAATAGTCTACTTCGCTAATAACATACTTTAACTCTCTTCTGTTTACTACAATCAAAATACTTCCCCCTTTATTTAATTTGTATGATACATCTACAAACCTATTGAATATTCCCATTAATATATTACTATTTTGTAATAATATTATTTTAATGACATAAGTTTAATTACCTTTATAAATATATTTTCCTAAATTCAAAAAAATATTATATACTATATTATTTTGAATGTTTATATATTAAATAAGCAAAAGGTAACCTTTTTATATTAAAGGTCTACCTTTTCTTAATTTAAAATATAATTTTTTACTTACTATGATAATCAAATAAAACTAATTCCTTAATTAATAACACAATTATAACTTGTTATTTTTATTAAGTTTTCAAACAACACGTCCTCTATATTCTTATTAAAGTCTTTTTTTGTGTTTTGTATTAGCTTATTTTCTATTTTACTTCTCTCAATTGAAAGGTTTAATATTTTACACACCTTACCTTATTGTCCTCTAAAAACGCTTAATTCCTTTACAAATTTTCTCGTTACTTGCTCATATTTTACTTTTAATTCTTCTATTGAATCTTCCATCTTATAATGATATAGATACCTATTGAATATTAGGGCTAAAATTATACCAACTGTATTTAATATATATACATACTTATATTAGCCATGTTATACTATAGATAAAAAATGTAAAGGATGTATTAATATGTATAAAAAAATAATTATTCCTGTATTATTAGGGCTTTTACTTATTTTTTTACCAAAACTACTTTCTAGTTTAATATTCGCTTTTGGTATTACTAATCTATTTCTAGTATTAATCCCTATTATTTTAATCACCTCGATTTGTTGCTATTTATTTATTTGTAAGAAAAAATGGGCTTTGTTAACCTACACACTATCATTATCATTTATTATAATAATGTACTGTGGACAGAGCCTAAATATAACCAACATTGTTTTTCATAACATTACTGGTGGTAGTGCTGAACGCTCTGAAATCATAAAAAAAATTAAGGAAGATGACACATATCTTTTACAGTTAGTTGCTCAAGCCAACATAAGAGATAATATTTCATCTTTTGATAAAAAATCTGTAGTTTCTGAAAAAACATTTCATTACAAAAAGGGGGAGGATGCTTCAAAGTCTATTAATTTTTTTATTAATACAATTGATAAATATAAGGATAGATTCTCTGAGTTTTTAGATTATAAATCCGACTATCCATTAGACATATATTTTCATAGAAATATTCAAGCTGCTTTAGGTGAAGCTTCTTCTTATTTTGTTAAAGTTGGTTTTTATGATGAGTTTGATTCACTTGGAATAGATGGTCATAGAGGAGAACAGGAGTATGAGCGTGTAATAATTCATGAGTATATTCACGCTATTACTTTTTCTATGCTTTACTCTGTGGATGAAAAGTATGCACAACTAGATAGATTTATGAATGCCTCTTCAGTAGAATCGCTTTATAATAGTGAAGCTTATAATTTACCAATGTGGTTTATTGAAGGACTTGGTGAATTTATTAGTTTAGAAATTGTAGGATTACCTCAATATAATGGTGATTTCACCTTTATAGATTTAAAAAATGGCCGCCCTGGGAAAGATTATTATCAAAGTAACTTTTATAACTCCTCTGCTAAGATTGTTTCTGAAATTTATAAAGAAATAGGAGTAAATGGCATTATTTCTCTTATAAATTCTTCTAAAAATAATAACTTTTATGAAATTTTGAAAGTGTTTACAGGCAAGGAACTTGAGGATTATTATTATATTTTTAATGGTAATTAATCTAATAAACTTGTCTTGTTTTTTCTCCCCTAAAGATGTAAGCTATATTTAAGAGGTAAATTAAAGGAGGAATACTAATGAAAACTTATGTTATTAATTATTATATGAAAGACGATCATCATGATTGTGGGTGTGATGGACATGACCATGATCATCATCACCATCATCATGTTGATGCAAATTTAATAGGTGAAATTAAAGAACTTGGAGCTTGGGCTCATTTAATGCCAACAACTTTTGTTGTAAAGTGTGAAATGAATGCTTGTGATATTTTAGACAAGCTTAAAAAGGTCATAAATGTTAATGATACTATTTTAGTTTCTGAGCTTAATTCAGAAACATCTGATTGTACAACCAAAGAACTATTAGCTTGGATATAATAATTATAGGAAGACCTAACTATCGGTCTTCCTATAATTATATTCTATTTCTTTTCAATAATTAAATCCTCTGCCTTAACACCATTGCCATAAACCGGTAAAAGCGTTTTTTCATAAGCTTTTCTTATAACTCCATCCTTACCAAGCTTTTCAAATTCACTATTTAACCAACTCAAAAGTTCTTTATTATCCTTTTTAACAGCAGCTGCAATTGTACCTTCATCACCATGTTTGCTAATTCCAACTTCAAATCCCTGATTCTCCTTAGCCCATGCAAGTACTAAAGTGTTATCATGTGCTAGAGCCTCTCCCCTACCATCCTTTAACGCTTGGAATGCCTCAGTATTTTGCTCAAATTTTAATAATTTAATATCAGGGTGATGCTTTGAAAAATATGTTTCCGCTGTAGTTCCCTTATTTACAATTAAAGTTTTACCCTTTAAATCATCAATAGATTTTACAGCACCACCCTTTGAAACAACACCTAACGCTACCTTCATATATGGGTTTGCAAAATCAACAACTTCTTCTCTTTCTGGAGTAACTGTAAAATTAGCAAGTATAATATCAACCTTATCAGACTCTAAATACTCAACCCTATTTTTTGCTTCAACTAAAACAAACTCTACCTTTTCCTCATCTCCTAATAAATCTTTAGTAATTGCCTTTGCTATCTCTACATCGAACCCTTGACTTTTCC
Organism: Clostridium sp.; assembly: GCA_051653165.1. GTDB lineage: Bacteria > Bacillota > Clostridia > Clostridiales > Clostridiaceae > Clostridium. The sequence continues at coordinate 16,243 of JBOFVP010000404.1, read as the reverse complement.
CATTTTTATCCACATATCCAAAAGGTGGTTTATCACTAAATACTCCAATTCTCACCTTTCCATTATCTTTTATTTTATCAATTGCACTCTTTTCTTCTTTATTAGTGCACCCTGCAATAACCCCACCTAAAAGTGTTAGTGATAATACTAATGCTCCTAATTTTTTAAACCTCTTCATTTTAAAATCCTCCTTTTATTATTAATATTTAAATATATTTAAAAATTCCTTAGCCCTATTGGTTTTAGGACTATTGAAAAATTCCTCTGGTAATGCCTCTTCAACTATTTCTCCCTTGTCTAAAAATATAATTCTATCTGCAACCTCCCTTGCAAAATTCATCTCATGAGTTACTATAATCATTGTCATCCCTGTATTTTTAAGTTCTAATATAACATCTAAAACTTCACGAACCATTTCAGGATCTAATGCGGCTGTAACCTCATCAAACAACATAACTTCAGGTTTTAAACAAAGTGCTCTAACTATTGCAATTCTTTGTTTTTGTCCCCCTGACAATTGCCTTGGATAAGCTTTTTTTCTATCAAATAAATTTACTCTATTTAATAGTTCATCTGCCATACCCTCTGCAATATTTCCTGGTATTTTTTGAACCTTTGTTGGTCCTAAAAGTATATTATCTATAACTGTCATATGTGGAAAGAGTTCATAACTTTGAAAAACCATACCCACTCTTCCTCTTACACTCTCCCATTTTATATCCTCACCTAAACTTTCATCATCTAAGAATATCTTTCCATCTTGAAATTCTTCTAATCCATTTATACACCTAAGTAGTGTACTTTTCCCACATCCAGATGGCCCAAGAACTACTAAAACCTCCCCCTTTGCAACTTCTAAATTTATTTTATTTAAAACCCTTATTTCACCATAATTCTTTATAAGATTTTTAATCTTTAAAACTTCCAAAACTAATCACTACCCCTCCCATTTTTCTTCTAATTTTTTTGATAATATTGATAATGGATAACATATTATAAAGTATAGGAAAAATACAAATCCGTAAATTAAAAATGATGCATTTGGTTCATTTAATATTGATAACTCTATAATTTGTTGTGCAACCTTAACAACTTCAATTACTCCTATAAAAACTGCTAAAGATGTTGTCTTTATCATTCGTGTTGCTAGATTTATTGCACTTGGTATAACCTGCCTAACTGCCTGTGGAATTATTACATAGAAATACATCTTTTCTTTGGTTAATCCAAGAGCTAATGCTGATTCTTCCTGTATTTTTGGAAGTGATGTTATTGCTCCTCTAACTAGATCTCCCATTTCTGCAATTCCCCATAATGAAAAAATAATTATACATACCACTGTCCCACTTAAATGAATATTAAGCCACTTAGCAAAACCAAAATAACCAATGAATAACCACACTAATATTGGCACTATTCTCATTCCCTCTAAATATAGATTTGAGAAAAATCTAATTTTCTTTGATTTTGAGGTCATTACTACTCCAAATATCACACCTAATATAAGTGAAATTATTACTGATATAAAAGCTATTTTTCCAGTTACAAAAATCCCTTCAAGTAATCTTCTTATATTATTTATTTCAAAAACCCCATTAAACTCCATATGCTCCAAACCTAACCTTTCTTTCAATGTATCTAATTAATATAGACATTGGTAAAAGTATTATTAAATATGAAATTATAAGCATTACTAATGCTTCATTAGTTTTATAGTACATGCCTATAATATCTTTTGTTACATACATTAAATCTGCTAATGCTATTGCTCCAAGTATTGATGTTTCTTTTAATAGAAACAAACAATTTGCTCCTATTGATGGGATTGCAATTGAAAATGCCTGGGGAATTATAATATATCTAAAAACATCTAATTTCTTAAGGCCTATACTTAATCCACTTTCTATTTGACTCTTTGAAACGCCCATTAATCCCCCTCTAAAACTTTCTGCCATATAACTTCCTCCAAGGAAAGCTAGTCCAATAACCCCACATAAAAATCCTGATATTTTAACACCAATATTAGGCAAACCATAATATAGAAAAAATAACTGTATTAATAATGGTGTATTTCTAGAAAGTTCTATATAAACTTTACTTATTTGTTTTAATATTGGAATGTTAAAATATATTGTTGAACTAACAACTAGTCCAATTAGTAGTGATAGTATTATTCCTAAAAATGCAATTTCTAAGGTTAGTTTTCCCCCTTCTATAAATAAATTAATATTTTTAATCATAAAATCAATATCCATATCTATTCCTTTCCTTGCTCATTATAAATAAAAAACGTCTCTTGTTTAAAAACAAGAGACGAAAAATTCCGTGGTTCCACTCTAATTAAGTATATTAATATACTTCACTTTTATGGCTATACAGGGCTCCCCTATTACTCTACTACTACTTCAAGTAAAAGCTCAAAAGTGCACTTCATAATAAATTCCACTGCTAGCTTTCACCTCTTCTAGCTCTCTTTAAGTTTCTTTTATTATTACTCTCTTCATCCTAGCTTTTTTAATTCCTAGTAAGTTTATAAGATTTATTATACTTAATTTTCCTGTATTTACAATATTATTTTAAACATTTTAATGTAAATAATTTGTAAATTTAATTAATTAAATTCATAAATATGTAAATATTATTTCACACACCCTAATTATTAATTTTTAATTAATAATTATTATTATATATTATCTATTATTATATTTTGTGGTAAACTGTAATAAAATAATAACATAGCAAGTTTAGGAGGAACTAAAATGAATATTAATATTAATAGCATTTACTGCTGCTTATATAAAAAATGTAGAGATGCTTACTCTAAAGATTTATCATCAAAAATGAATGTTGAAAATGAGGTTCAAGAAAAACTATTATCTAAAGAAAATATAAATAATCAAAATAATAACAACTTATTGTATACACGAACTAAGCACTTATAATTAGTTATATGGTAACAGTTAAAGCTAGTAAAGACACAGTTGTTATAATATATCTTCTCTAATATAAGTCCACTTATCAGTTTGAGGAGAAACTATCCCAAATATAATTCATATTTGGTAAAAGTACTATTATTTAATTAATGGTACTTTCTACTCCTCATAGATTAAAATAAATTCTTCTTATTGTAATCCAATAATATGTATAATTATTCTTACACTGCATAATACTTAATTATTTTATTATTGATTTATATTAATTAGTTTTATTTTTTTATTGAAATATACTACTGCTTAGCTTTATAATTTTATAATATAGTTTTTATAATATAGTTTTAATAATTATATTTAATACAACTAATTTTTTAATAAGGAGACTTTATGGAAAATATTTTATTTGCATTAGGGCTAACTCTATTTGCTGGACTAGCAACCGGAATTGGTAGCCTAATCGCTATTTTTACAAAACGAACTAATACAAAGTTTTTATCTATTTCACTTGGTTTTTCTGCTGGTGTTATGATATATGTTTCAATGATTGAAATTTTTCAAAAGGCTAAATTATCTTTAGTAAATTCCCTTGGTGATGTTAAAGGTAATTGGATTACTGTTTTATCATTTTTTGGTGGAATACTGCTAATTGCTTTAATTGATAAGTTTATTCCTAAAGAGGATAACCCCCATGAGATTTGTATTGTTGATGATATGAAGTGTGCATGTAGCAATAAAGATAATTGTTCGAAAAAAGATGGTAAACTTCTTAGAATGGGAATATTTACTGCATTAGCTGTTGGTATACATAATTTTCCCGAAGGATTAGCCACTTTTATTTCCGCTCTTCAGGAACCTTCTATTGCATTGCCAATTGCATTTGCCATTGCAATTCATAATATACCTGAAGGAATTGCAGTATCTGTTCCAATTTACTTTGCAACTGGAGATAAGAAAAAAGCTTTTATCTACTCTTTCTTATCTGGACTTTCAGAGCCTATTGGCGCCTTAATTGGATATTTAATTTTAATGCCTTTCATGAGTGATGTAACCTTTGGTATAATTTTTGCTGGTGTTGCTGGTATTATGGTATTTATTTCTTTAGATGAGTTACTTCCAGCTTCCATGGAATATGGAGAACATCATTTATCAATTTATGGCCTTATTAGTGGTATGGCTGTTATGGCAATTAGCCTATTATTATTTATTTAAAAGAAAAAAATGTAAGCTTACATCTGTAAATTTACATTTTTTCTTTTAAATATATTATTTCAGATATTCCACCTATGGTTATACCAACTGTATAGCATACTAAATCTGAAAATAGAAACCCATGTCCAAGTATCAATGCCCCTAAGGTTGTATTTCTTATATTATTTATCCAAGCTGCTTGATATAACTGTGATATTTCTATTGTATATGAAAACATTAATGTTAAAATAAATATATGCTTTATATTCATTTTAGGAAATATGAATCCTATTCCTAAGTAAACCATCAATGACCATAGAGTATCTCCAGAATATTTTGCTATTACATCTGGAAGGTATTGTCCAGATTTTCTTGAAAGAATTCCTAGAATCATTGTTATTATTATTAAAATAAAATATATTACTCTTTTTCTTTTCATTCTATCCACTCATCATTCTTTTATTTTTCAATAAGGTATTCCCTATTTCTTATATAGTTAGTTAATCTTTTTTCTGTAATTATTATTGGAATAAATACTTCAATAATTTGTCCATAGACTACTATAAAAATTATTTTTTCTATATTATTACTCCATGCAAATATAAGGATTAATACAATAGAAGTTAAAAATCCAACTATTGATACTTTTTTATATAGTTCTCCCGAGTATTTTTGTGAAAAATCCCAAGTTCTTTTATTTGTAGATGATTTCCTAGTTCTATACCCTATCATTCCATTTATATCCTTTGGAGGGTATTTTACTAAAAAATGTCCTACAAGATAGTTTGCTATAGAAATTATTGTTGTAAATATTAATAAAAATAGTAACATATACTCTTCATCTCCTAACTATCTTTCTTTTTACATATGGTGTTTCCTAAAATAATCATTGTTATAGTTATAAAAATTATTAGAAACGCCATTGATATATCTAGACCTTCTATTAATCTATCACCAATTAGCAATCTTATTCCTACAATTAAAGTAATTAAGAATAGACCCCCACCCATTACTTTGCAGAGTTTCTTCTCATTATATTGCTCTTTTTCTTCCTTTGATGAGAGATTGTATCCAGCAACTAAAAAGGCTCCCTTGCCCCTTAACAACATTGCTGACATTATTATTAGAGGAATTAATATTACCACTCCAATTAACTGTTCAACACCCATAATTTACACCTCTTTTTTATTTATTCTACTCCTTATAAGTTATGCTGTCAATCTTTATATGGTTATGAATATCTTTTATAGCTATAGAAAAGAAAATATTTTTTATAGTTATATTATACCATTTTAAAATCAAGAAAGTAATGACAATAACTCTCATTTAATATATAATAATAACTAATATTAATTTTAGGAGGAAGCCCATGTCTATAATTGCAACTGTATTTTTACCTGAAGGCATTGTAATGGCAAGTGACAGTAGAATGACTGGTATTACCAATAGTAAGGATGGCTTAAAGCACACACGAATATTAAGTGATAACTCTCAAAAATTATTTTTAATTAAGAATGGTACTATTGGTATTTCATGTTGTGGTGATGCTATTGTTGCTGGCAAGTCTATTGGAGATTTTATTAGGAGCTTTGAAATTGAAATGATTAAGGAAGATGATACCATATCAATTATTTCCGAGAAACTTGAAGAATATACCTTTTCCAAACATGGCACTGGGGTTATATATCATGTTTGTGGCTATTCTAATGATGAACAGTTTGTTTATAATATAAATAATAAGGAAATAATTAGACCTAATCTACATAATAATTGTATATCTTCTGGTGCATTATGGGATGGTGAAACTGATGCACTTGTTAATTTAATGACCTCTAGTCGTGGAATTAAAATTGATTGGAAATTCATGCAGCTTAAGGATGGTGTAGACTTCGCTGAGTTTATGATTGATTTAACAATAAAATCTCAAAGATTTAGCAACTCCACTGCTACCTGTGGTGGGCCTATTGATATTTTACTTATAACTAAGGATTATTCAAAATTTATAAGGCATAAACTGCTACACCCTTAAGAAAGACAGGCTAATTACAGCCTGCCTTTTATTGAATATATTCTAATAGTCTACTTTATCCATTGTTAACCCCTTAGCCGGAACCTTAAATCCACCCTCTGCTCTTGATTTTGATTCTAAAATTCTGCTAACCTCTTCTGGAGAAATTTTTGAAAGCCCTACATCAATTAATGTTCCTGTTAAAATTCTTACCATATTTAAAAGAAATCCATTCCCTGAATATTTTATTTTTATTATATTATTTTCACTAACAATATCAATAGAATTTATTGTTCTAACTGTGGATTTTCCATTCTTAGCTTTCAAATTTGTAAAGCTTTGGAAGTCATGAGTTCCTATTAGTTTAGTAGCTCCATCCATCATCTTTTCAATATCTAACTTATCTTCTACATGATATGCAAATCTCTTATTAAACACATCACAGTATGTATGGTTATCTATAGTATATACATATGTTTTATTAACAGCATTTAATCTTGAATGAAATCTTTCACTACACTCTTGAACACTTTTTACTACTATATCCTCTGGTAAATATAATTTCAAATATTCCTTTATTTCTAACAAAGTTGCTCCAGAGTTACACTTAAAGTTTGCTACATAATTATTAGCATGAACACCTGCGTCAGTTCTTCCACATCCTATAACTTGAATCTCTTCCTCCATCATCTTTGATAATACTTTTTCAAATTTATCTTGTATTGTAACTGCCTCATGCCCTTTAACATTTTGCTTTTGCCATCCTTTATATCTTGTTCCATCATATTGAATTATTAATTTGATATTTCTCATTTTCTTATCTCCTAGTTTCTATATTTTAATCTTAATTATAACATAAGCCAATGATTTTTCTATCATTGGCTTAAATTTTAATATTCCATTTCTTTTATATCTATTTCACCCATTGCAAAACCATTTTTTAATAATTCATAACTATACTTAGAGTGATCCATCATTATCTTTTTCTCTTCATCATTAAACCTACCTGGTTTTAAAAGTACATCATCTGGAATCATACACTTTCCAACATCATGCACATTAGCTGCTAATACAAAATCACGCATACATTTAATATTGCCTTTATACTTATTTCCTAACTTTTGAGCATATAATCCCACTCTCATACAATGACCTTTTGTATAGTTGTCCTTTTCTTGTATATCATCTAAAACCTTATATAGTTTATTTGCTTGCTCTTCAACCTCATCAAAATCACCAGTGTTTGAAAATGTAATGATTTTAGTATCCTTACTAGCATACATTGTGAAGGTTCTTTCAAGCTGTCTATGATAAAAATAATCTCCCTCTCTCAAAAGCTGAAGTTTACCTCCATCTTCAAATTTAAGTTCTCCACTAATTATATATATGAATTCTATTATATTTATATCATCATATGAAGAAACAATATATCCATCATCCTTATCTATTTGTCCATATACTACTTCCATTTTTTTGTTAGACATTAACAAATTTAAAGAATCTGTCTTTTTACGCTTTAAATTTCCTCTTTTTATAAAGAGTCCTTCCATAATACATACTCCGAATTAAAATAATACTAAATATTTAAACATTCTTTATTGTAATGTTTTCTATTATAGTACTCTTACCTTTATATTCATTATTATGACATATGGTTTCCATATATACAGAGTATTCCTTTTCCTCTTTAAATGTTAATTTAACAACAAAACGGTCAAATCTATACATATAATTTCTCCCTCACCTTTGCTATATAAGGTTTATTATACAATATTTGGTTATAACTGTCTAACATAACATATCCTTTAATACATAAATATAATGTAGTGAAGTTTCTCCATTATAATATTTTTCATACTCATCAGCTCTTTCAAACCCACATTTTTCTACCACCCTTTGGGAGGATAAATTATCAAATTTAATTTGAGCTACAATTTCATCTACTTTAAAATTATTAAAGCAATGTTTTATGCAACCCTCACTAGCTTCAACAGCATATCCATTTCCCCAATAATTTTTATTAAATATGTAGGCTAACTCAACTTCTTCTTCATTATTTATAACTTCCGTTAGTGTTCCACATACACCAATTTTTTCTCCTGTTTCTTTTTTACAACTAAATAATATCCCATATCATTTTTTTCATATCTATTTAAGTTTTTTTCTATCCATTCACTTACTCCACAATAAGAAAAAGTATGTCCCCATGCATATAAAACCTCAATATCTCCTAAAAATTTATACAACTCATCCCTATCCTCATGAGTTATTTTTCTTAAAATTAATCTTTCTGTAGTTAATATCATTTTCTTGCCCCCTTAATTTTATTTAATATGAGTAAAATTTTAGTGATGGCGTGAATAATATTGTTCCTCCATTTATACCTTTGAAGTTTTCACTAAAGTCTATTTTATTTACTATTTGTTCTTTCGATTGTGGTTCTGTTACTTGATTATATTCTTAATTTACCTTTGGCTCTTCTATCTTTTATTTTGTTGCACAAGCAGTAAACGTTAGTGATACTAATATTAAAATTATTGTTAATTTTTTTCATATTTCCATCCTCATTATATATTTTTTCTTTAGCTGTTCAGTTATTCAAAGATTTTTAAATATACCTTCCTATAATAAAATAGCCTTGGAATAATTTCCAAAGCTACTTTAATTATACATAACTTAAAACATTACTGTCAAACTTTATTATTTATATATGGTTCTACATGTACAATTAATTGAATATTTCTATTTAACACATCATTTAACTCCCTTTCAATATCATGAGATAATGTATGGACAGCTTCAATAGAAAGCTCTGGATTAACAAGTAAATGCATATCTACATGTATATCATTTTCTATACCTCTACTCCTTATTTTATGAACTCCTAAAACTTCATCGAACTTCTTAGTTACCTCTTCTATTTCTTTTTCATCAATAACAACCTGATCAACTAAAACTCCTATAGAAGCCTTGAATATTTCATATGCTGCATAAATAATGAATGCCGAAACAACTAAAGATGCTATTGGATCAATTACTGGCGGTAACCCTAGCTTAACACCTAAAAGAGTAATTAATACTCCTATAGACACAAAAATATCACTTTTTGTATGCATTGAATCTGATATTAAAATATAGCTATTTAGTTTTTTCCCCATTTTATTCTCATAGCTTGATACAAAGATATTTATAGCTAAGGTTATTAATAATACAATTAAGCTTTCAACTGTAATTGATGGAGCAACTGGGTTTGTGAATCTTGATAATGCTGTGAAAATAATTTTACCAGCAATAACTAATAACATGCCTCCAATAAACATACTTGTTATAACTTCAAACTTCTTATGTCCATATGGATGTTCTTTATCTTTATCTTTAGATGCCAATGACAATCCTATAAGCCCTACTATATTAGATGAACCATCCGATAAGGAGTGAAATCCATCTGCTGTCATACTTGCAGATTCAATAATGTTACCTATTACTATTTTTAATACAGCTACTAGAAAATTAGCAAATAAAATTGCCCAAAGAACTCTTTTTACCATTTTGAAATTTAAATTTTCCATAATATCCCCCTTTTTTGAAACTATTCTAGCTTATTTAAATTCCCCAAATTTTCATTTCACTTAAAATAATTTCAATTGATAATTTTATACTATGCTTCAATCCTTATATTGTCAACACATTTATTCTCAATTATAATTTTCAATTGAGAATGATTTTGTATTTTAAAAGGGTAAGAATATTATTCTTACCCTTTTAATTATCTTATTAAAGTTCTAACAACATTTTCAGCTGTCTTTTCTAAATTAATCTTTCCATTTTCTAAAGCCTCATCTAGAGAGCAAACCCCTCTCATTATAGAGAAAATACTATTAATTCCAATATCATATAGATTTTCTGATCCATCCTTTACTAAACCTGCAAATGCAATAGTTTTAACCTTATGCTTCTTACTAACCATTGCAACCCCCATTGGTGTTTTACCAAAAATAGTTTGAGAGTCAATTGCTCCCTCACCTGTAAACACATAGTCTGCACCTACTACCTTATCTTCAAGGCCAGTATGAGTTATAACTAAATCTATTCCTCTTTTAAGTTCTCCATTTAAGAAGGCTAAAAGTGCTGCTCCAAGTCCTCCTGCAGCTCCAGCTCCTTCTTCGTTTATAACATCCTTATTTAAATCTCTTTTAATTATACCTGCATAATTTCTTAAAGCATTATCTAAGATTTCAACCATTTCTGGCGTTGCACCCTTTTGTGGTCCAAAGATTTTAGAAGCTCCTGTTTCTCCACACAAAGGATTCGTTACATCACATGCAACTTCAATTTTAACATCTTTTAAACGCTTATCCATATTTGAAATATCAATAGTTTTTAGCTTTAAAAGTCCCTCTCCACCAAAAGGAATATCACATCCATTTTCATCTAAAAGTCTTCCACCAAGAGCTTGAACCATTCCAGCTCCCCCATCATTTGTAGCACTTCCACCAATCCCGATTATTATGTGATTAACGCCTCTATTTAAGGCATCTAATATTAATTCACCTGTTCCATATGTTGTAGTTTTTAAAGGATTTCTATCCTCTCTTTTTACAAGTTGAATTCCACTTGCACTAGCCATTTCTATAATTGCTTTTTTACCTTCTCCAAGTATTCCATATTGTGCACTAATTTTTCTTTCATCTAAAGGAGCTGTAACCATAACATTCACAAGTGTTCCATTTGTAGCTTCAACTAAAGCCTCAACTGTTCCTTCTCCTCCATCTGCCATTGGTACAAGTACACATTCCGCATCTTTAATAACCTTCTTAATTCCTCTTTCCATTGCAAGACATGCTTCCTTAGATGTCATACTTTCCTTAAAAGAATCTGTTGCTAATACAAATTTCATTTACTCCAACTCCCTACTACATTTATTATAATATTATTCCAAAAATTATTGTTGATACTGCTGATATTGATAGTCCAATTAATGATTCATATGGTATTAATTTTAGTCTTTCACTCATATCCATTGATACACTACCACCTGTTGCATGGAAGAAGCTTCCGTGTGGTAAATGATCTAAAACTGTTGCTCCTGAATGTATCATTGCTGCTGTTCCAAGTGGTGATACTCCAAGATCCAATATTGTTGGTCCAAATACAGATGTACCAACTGCTGTTCCTGATGTTGTTGATGCTGTAGCTGCTGACATTAATATACCTGCAACTGGTGCTAATGCGAAACTTGGTAATCCTAAATAGTTAATTCCTTCAATTATAACATCCTTTAATCCTGAATTAGATATTATTCCTGCTAGGGTACCTGTCCCTATTAATAATATGGCAACACCACTCATTTTACTAAGTCCAAAGGTTGCATATTGATTTATATTTTTTATTTTTCCCATTGCTATAGCTCCAACAATTCCTCCAACTGGTAATGCTATTAATGGATCAATTGCTATATTTGCTATTGGTCTTAACATTAACAACATTATTGCTACCAATGGTCCAACTAATGCTGTTATAAATGATGGCTTATCCTTTGAATCGCTATCAACATTTTCTATTACAACTTTACTTCCCTTATTTTTAAGTCTTTGTGCAATTATACAACAAACTATTAATCCTACTATTCCAGGAATTACTCCTGCCATCATTACTTCAGTCAATGAAACTCCTAGGTTATCTGCCGCTGCAATTGCATTTGGGTTTGGAGACATTACATTACCAGCTTTTCCTCCACCAATCATTGCTATTAAAATTGCTGTTCTACTCAATCCAACTTTTCCAGCTATTGCTAGTGCTATTGGAGATACTGTTATTACAGCTACATCAACGAAAACACCTACTGTTGTTAAAACCATTGTTGCAACTGCTAAGGCTATTAATGCTCTAGATTGTCCAATTTTATCTACAATTGTTTCTGCAATCTTGGCTGCAGCTCCTGATTCAATTAACACACCTGCTAAAACACCTGCTGTTAATATTCTAAGTATTGCCGGCATCATTCCCTTTGAACCTTCAATCATAAGTTTTACGGTATCTCCAAGTGATGCTCCTCCAACTAATCCACCTATTATTGCTCCTATAATTAAGCTATAGGCCGGATGTACCTTTTTAATAATCAATGTGATTGCCACTATTAATGCAATTATTGCACCAAGTGCTGTTACTGTAATGTCCATTTCCCTCTCCCCTTTACTTATGTTATATTTATATAGTAAAGGTTTTCTTAAATGTTTTCATTGGTCATTTGCACAATATTATAATATTTTTTTCTTGTATTTTTACACTTGTTCCTATTGTTTGTAGTACATCTTATTTTAATCCTTGGAAATATTCAGATATATTAGTAATAAAAGCTTCCATTTCGCAAGGTTTTATATCACCAATATTAGCTATTCTAAATGTATTTAGGTCATCCACCTTTCCTGGATAAATTGTAAAGCCTCTTTCATACAAGTAGTCATGCATCATTTCAAAATCATATCCTATAATATTAGGTTCCATAATTGAAGTTATTAATTTTGAGTGATTTTTACCACTAACAATTTTCTTTAAACCTAATTTATTTAATCCTTGTAATAAAATATCACAACATTCAGTATACCTTTCATATCTTTTAGTTATTCCCTCTTCTTTCGCTTCAATTATAGCTTGTTTCAATGCATACAATACCTGAACTGGTGGAGTAAACCTCATCTGATAATTATCTTTAAAATATTCATACTGCTTATATAAATTTAAGTAATAATTATTCCCCTTAACATACTTTAAATTTTCTAAGGTATTATTATTAACAATTACAAATCCTAACCCTGCCATCCCTTGTATACATTTATTTGAACTAGATGCTAAATATTTTATATTCATCTCTTTCATATCAATTGGTATAGCAGCATATGAGCTCATTGCATCAACTAACAAATCTATATTATACTCATTACATACTAATCCTATATTATAGATATTATTTAATAATCCTGTAGTTGTTTCATGATGAACCACAGCTAAGTGTGTTATTTTCTCCTTGCTTTCTCTTATAACTTTATATACTTCATTAATATTAACCTGACTTACTGGTGAACTTATTAATTCCTCATAATTTAAATTATAAGCCCTTGCAATTTCAACCATTCTTTTTCCATAGGCACCATTATTTATTATTAATATTTTTCCTTCTCCAACCGAAGAGCTAATCATTGCTTCCACAGCCGCTGTTCCTGAACCACCGAACAAAACAGTAGTATATTCTTCACATATCCCAACAATTTTAGTTAACTCTTTTGAAACAAACTCCATTAAATTTCCAAATTCCTTTTCTCTTGGACATATATCTGGAACAACCTGAGCAAATTTTACACTATCTGTTGTTGTTGCTGGTCCAGGATTAAGTAAAATATTTCTTTTAACATTCATTACGCCTCACCATCCTTAAGCAGATTTTTCATTAATTGTTCTTTATTTTCTATTGGTGTCATTGTAGGTCGTCCTAGATTCCCTCTAGCTCCCTTTTTCACTCTAATTTCAATTAAGACAGGTCCAGTTGAGCTATTTAACTTCACCAAATCATCTATCAAGTTTTCTCTATTTGTACAACATATCACTTTTTTGTAGCCTAAACTTTCTCCAAGTTTTTTGAAGTCAATATTAAATGCAACTGTATCTTGTCCACCTACTGAGTCATGAGCACCATTATTTATAACAATATGTTTATAATTTTTAGGAGCACTCTCCCCAATAATTGCAGCCCCTCCCATATGCATTAGAAACGAACCATCTCCATCTATGCAATAAACTTGCCTCTCTTCTTTGAATTTTGCTATACCTAAAGCTATTTGAGAAGCATGCCCCATTGAGCCAACTGTTAGAAAATCATTATTATGTGGGTGATTATATTTTTCTCTAATTTCAAATAACTCTCTCGAAGCCATTCCAGTAGTTGAAACAATAATTGATTTCTTATCTACTATTTTGATTAATTCCTCTATAACTTCTTCTCTTGTTAAATCATAAGTAGAATTTGATATCTTTTTAAGTTTATACTCATTAAATGTTCCTTTCTTTACTACAATAGCAAATGGTTCTTTTTCATTACTCATATATTCCCTTGAAGTCTTTATGATTTCACAAATTTCTATATCAGTAGTGTTTTTATCTATAATTTCATATTTAATTTTAAGGGTTTCTAACAATTCAATTGTTATTAAACCTTGTTTTATATGTTGTGGTTCATCATGAACACCAGGTTCTCCCCTCCATCCTATCATTAGTAGTGTTGGTATACTATAAACTAATTTATCTTGTAGAGAAAGTATAGGATTTACTGTATTACCAATGCCTGAATTCTGCATGTACACTAATGGAATTTTATTTGTTGATAAATAATATCCAGTGGCTATTCCTATTGCATTTCCTTCATTAGCTGCAATTACATTCTTATCTTTAGAAACCTCATCCTTTACATAGGCACAAAAGTCCTTTAATAAAGAATCAGGAACTCCACAATAAAACTCTATCTCATTCTTAATAAGTTCTTCTAGAAAGATTTTTGGATTTATCACTTTACTTTCCTCCTGGAATTAAATTAAGTATTTCTTTAATTGGCATACAGTACTCCGCTGACTCTTTCGACCTACCGTTTTTCAATATACTTTCAGCTGTTTTTACCATTGCTGGATAAGCGCTTCTTATTAAGTGATTTGCATGTATAATAACATTTACTCCAATTTCACCCAACTCTTCTTCTCTAATATGGTTGTATGATGTTGGTACTAATATTAAAGGAACTCTAGTTTTAAATTGATTAAATCTACTACAGAATTCCCTTATTTCTTTTCCATCCTTTTCTTTACTATGAATCATTATCCCATCTGCTCCTGCACTTATATATGCCTCAGCTCTTTTTATTGCATCATCCATACCTGCACCTGCAATAAGACTTTCTATTCTAGCTATTATCATAAAATCTGATGTAACTCTTGCATCTCTTCCAGCTTTTATTTTTTCACAAAACCCTTCAATTGTATCTTGAGTTTGTACTACATCTGTTCCAAATAATGAATTCTTTTTAAGTCCAACTTTATCTTCTATTATTACCGCTGATACCCCTAACCTCTCGAGAGTTTTTACTGTATAAATAAAATGTTCTACCTTACCACCAGTATCACCATCTAATATTATTGGCTTTGTTGTAACCTCTAAAATATCATTTATTGTATTCAATCTAGAAGTTAAGTCAACAAGTTCAATATCCGGCTTTCCCTTTGCTGTAGAATCACATAGAGAACTTATCCACATTCCATCAAACTCTTTTTTCTTCCCCTCTATTTGGACATTGGTTTTCTCAACTATTAATCCTGTTAATCCATTATGAGCTTCCATTATTCTTACTATTTGCTTTGAATAAATTAATTCCTTTAATTTCCTCATTCTTTTTTGAGGTGTTGTTCCATACTTTGATATAGCATCTTCTAAATTAGATATTGATACTCCTTTTGTATATGGAATTTCTACTAATTTTCCTCCAACTTCATCTAGTACCCTTATAACTCTATCCCTTAATTTTTTTTGCTCTCCTAATTGCCAGTCGTCTCCATGTACTACATAATCCGGTTTTATCCTTAAAATATTCGGTACTTGATCTAATGTATCTTGTTGTACCACCTTAGAAACACCCTTTATATTTTCCACTAAAACCTTTCTTTCCTCATAACTTAATATTGGATTCCTCCAATATTCTCCTATAACTTCATCTGTGTGTAATCCTACTATTACCTCTCCTAATTTTTTTGCCTCATTGATAATATTTAAGTGCCCATAATGAATTATATCTGCACTCATTGCAACATAAACCTTACTCATGTTTACCCCTCCTTATTATGTTCATTTTTTGAACATTATAATTCCATTATAGTTCCTTGTAATATTTATTTCAATATTTTTCTATATTTGTTTTTATTTTGTTTATTTTTTTAACTTTCTATTTTTATTTATGTTATTTTTTAATTTAATCATATGCTGCTGTTTTTTTACAATTAAAGTTTTTTAACTATGTTATTTATATCACTTAACTTTTATTTATTAAAAAATAAAGGATATAAATTAACCATTAACTAGT
>JBOFVP010000403.1:0-2938 GCA_051653165.1 Clostridium sp. | reverse complement strand
ATCAACTGAAACATATGAATTCATAAAAGAATGTTTAGAAAAAAACGGAAAAGTTTCAATAACAAAATCATCAGAAAACTGCCTAATAGAATTTCAAGATTTGGGGCTCTGCTCTTTAAGTAGAAATGAATCTATAAGGGAATATCTAGAAGCTATCGGAATTTTTGCCTTAGAATATGATAAAAAAATATTCCAAAAGCTTTTAAAAATTCTAGAAAAAAGTAAAAAAAGTTTATACTAACTTTAAAATGAAAAAATATTTTTATTTTTTCTTGACAATTGAATAAAAATAGAATAGTATAACTCTTAACAAAAATAAAAAAAGGAGGAAAAAATTATGAATACTAACAAAAAAACATTAGCAACTCTTATTCTGATAATAATAATATGCTCTATGGTTTGAAGTTAGTAGGATTATTTCCTCTTAAAATTCAAGCCTTGTTTTAGTTTTTAACAATCAAGGCTTGAGCAGGTTAAAGAAATTTTAAGCTTAAGCCTTTGGTTTAAGCTTTTTTTATTTTAATAATCTGTAAGGAGTTGATAAAAATGAAATATGTAAATAAGTTGAGTGATTTTTTAAGCAAATATTTTATCTTGTTAGTTGTTGGAGTCTCGGTATTTTCACTTTTAAAGCCAGAGCCTTTTGTTCAAATGAGTAAAATTAGACTAATAGGACAATCTCTTATTAATATTGGATTAGGAATTACAATGTTTGTAATGGGGCTTACATTAAATTTAAAAGATGTAAAATTAGTTATAACTGAGTACAAAGATGTCTTTGTTGGATGTTTAGCTCAATATACAGTGATGCCTCTAGTTGCATTTGTTTTAGCAAAAGCTTTTAATCTTCCTCCTACGTTTGCAATAGGACTGGTTTTATTAGGTGCTTGTCCTGGTGGAACTGTAAGTAATGTGATGACATATATTGCAAAAGGAGATGTAGCTTTATCTGTAGCTATGACAACTGTTTCAACTTTTATTTCACCTTTATTAACTCCACTATTAACAATGTATTTAGCTGGAGAATGGTTAAATATAGAATATAAAACTATGTTTTTCAGTATTCTTCAAATCGTTTTGTTACCATCTATGCTAGGAATCTTAGTTAGATTTCTTGTAAAAGATCGTCTAGAAAAATTTACAAAAGTTTTTGTAATTTTTCCAATTGTAATTGTGATTTTAATTAATGGAATGTGTGTTGCACCAAATAAACAGAATTTCTTGAGCTCTAGTTTTATTTTGATTGTAGCTGTATGCCTACATAACTGGATTGGCTATTTTGTGGGATACATAATTGCTAAGTTTGTTCAGATGAGAGTTGAAAAAAGAAAAACTATTTCAATTGAAGTTGGTTTACAAAATGCTTCATTAGCGATTGGGTTATCAGCTCAATTTAACAATCCATTAACTGCCTTACCTTCTGCTATTGCAGTAGTTGTACATCTTATTTCTGGTTCATTATTGGCTAATATATTCTCTAAAGATTTAAAACTAAAAGAGAATGTTTATATAAAAAATACACAATACGAATAGAGGGAGATTTTTATGTTTAAACAAAGAAAAGTTGGAATTATAGGAACAGGACATGTAGGTAGCCATTGTGCTTTATCTTTAATGCTTCAAGGAGTTTGTGATGAGTTAGTACTTGTAGATATTGACGAAGCAAAATCTCAGTCTCAAGCTTTTGACTGTATGGATACAGCTAGTTTTTTACCACATAGAGTCAAAGTAAAAAAAGGAACTTATCAGGATTTAGGAAAAGTTGATATTGTTGTTATTAGTGTTGGAACTATTGATAATGTTTCTAAAAACCGTCTTTCAGAGCTAGAAGGATCACTTAAAATTATCAAATCATTTGTTCCTGAAATTATGGATGCTGGATTTAAAGGCTACTTTGTTGTTATAACAAATCCTGTTGATGTAGTTACATACTATGTTCAAAAGCTATCAGGATTACCATATAATCATGTTATTGGAACAGGAACTGGACTTGATTCAGCTAGACTTTGTAGAGTTCTTAGCAATGAGTTAAATATTGATGCTAGATCTATTCAAGCATATATGTTAGGTGAGCATGGAGATTCCCAAATGGCTGTATTTTCTCAGGTTAGTATAAATGGATTTTCGTTAGAATCCTTCTTAAAAAATACTGCTAAAAAACTTGATTATAATAAAATTGAAACTACTGTTACAAAAGCTGGATGGGATATCTACTCAGGAAAGAAAAGTACAGAATTTGGAATTGCTTGTGTCTGTACTGATATTATAAGAGCTATATATTCAGATGAAAAAAAAGTCATGGCATGTAGTGGATATTTAGAAGGACACTATGGTGAAAATGGACTTTATATAGGTATTCCTGCGGTTATTGGTAAAAATGGAGTTGAAAAAGTTTTAGAATTGGAATTAAATGAAAAAGAACAAGATAAATTCTCTGAAACTCTAGAGATAATTAAAAAACATATTAAAATTGGTGAAAAAGTTTTTAAGTAAAAATTATTTGAAATCTAATCGAAAAAATGATACCCTTAAACTTACTTAATAATAGAAGGGGGGCATTATGATTAAACGAAAAAATGAATTAGAAACCAAAGAGATTGAAGGATTAAGAGGTGGAGTTGGAAAATTAAAAATGATTGAAATCCTATCTAAAGATGAACTTCAAAATGAAGGAAAACTTTTTAGTAGAGTCATTCTAGAGAAAAATTCATCTATCGGACTACATAGACATGTGAACGACTTTGAAGTCTACTATATTTTAAAAGGAGTTGGTCTAGTAAAAGAGGAAAGTGGTACTTATACAGTCAATGAAGGGGATGTGGTTTATACTTGTGATGGAGAACAACACTCTTTATTAAATATCGGAGATTCTGAATTAGAGATGTTAGCTGTTGTTATCAATAATAACTGTAATTAATAGAATTTTAAATTAAGAAAT
>JBOFVP010000402.1:0-1610 GCA_051653165.1 Clostridium sp. | reverse complement strand
CAAGCTGGTCTTGAATTAGGACCTGTAGAATCGGCAACGACATATACAATGATAAATATGGGGAAAAGAGTTGCCTTTGATGAAATGATACCAGGAGACTTAGTATTCTTTAATACAGAGGGAACAAACAGTCATATGGGAATGTATATAGGAAATAATCAATTCCTACATTGTGGAGTTAGCAAAGGGGTTGTAATAGCTGAGTTTAATAGTTATTGGAAGCCAATATTCTATGCAGCTACAAGAGTAGTTCCAGAGGGGAGTGAGTAGAATGAATGATAACAAATTAGAATTATTTAAAGAAAAACTAGAGGATTTACTATATATAATAAAAAGAAATAGTAGATTTAAATATATGGCATTTACTATTATTTTTAGTGGAGGATTATTATTTTTCTTATCCTCAAATATGCTATTTAATAGTACAAGTAGTGATATAAGCACAACATTAAATACTCCTTTATCATATGATACAATCAACATTTCATTAGAGGATAGAGAGTACAATTCAACCAATGGGTTTATAAAATTCAATGTTAAAGTTGAAGATAAAAATATCAATAGAGATTTAAAACCGAGATTTGAGTTAAGGAGTAAATCAGATCCAGGAGCATTAATTCCGGTAACAGCTATTAAAGTTACTGACAATGAATATGTAGTTATTACAACACATAACAAAAGATGGTCATATTTATCCTTACAAGTGTATTTAGATGATCCAAATAACAAAGAGAATGAAGCAGTAGGACCATTCAAATTCTACTCTAATATTGAAGATGTTGTTAATGATAATTCATTAGTTCAAAAAAGTGATAAAGAGTATTATGTTGAAATTGTTAATAGAGAGATTTCAGGTATTGAAACTCAAATATCAGAGTATGAAAAACTAATTCAAGAGAATAAGTTAGCAATAGAAACTATCGTAGATAAGAATAAAAAACTAGAAGAAGAAAAGAAATATCAAATAGATACTGAGCTTTCCAATACTGAAAGTACTATAAATAGTAATATATCAGCTATTAACAGCTTAGAATCAAAGAATAATGAGTTAGCTCAACTTATAAGTAAGTTAGAAGAAAAGATAAGTAAATTAGAAATTAAAAAATCTGATTACTTAACAGGTAATATAAATGAGTAAGATTAATAGTAAGAAGATATATATAATAGTATTTCTATTATTAGGTTTTTCTTTTATTAGTACTATAAATGTAAGTGCAGCATCATTAGAAGAAAAAATAATAGAACAAAATAAGCAGTTAAATGAAAGCATTGATGAAAAGCAGATGTTGCCAGACTTTTATACTAATCAGTATGAAGAAATAAATAGTTATAGTAATGGCCATGCAATTGATTTAGGTAGTGTAATAATGAAATGGGTAAAGGCAATAACTATAGATGGTAGAAATGTTGTTATATCTATATATGCATTATACGTTTTAGTAATGTTAATATATCTGGGTATATTTGGGAGTAGAGATTTAGCTAAGAGAAAAAGAGGAATCATCTCACTAATAGGAATATCATTAGTATTCCTATTATATATAAATATACCTCTGATTATGATGTATATTCAGGGGGATAAGAGTTTAATATTTCAGGTATCTTTTACA
>JBOFVP010000401.1:0-1209 GCA_051653165.1 Clostridium sp. | reverse complement strand
ATATTAACTGAACAATTCAAATATATTGTAACGAGATGCAACAAGATTTTATTATATTGCAACGAGGTGCAACGAGACATTTAAAATAAGTGTTAAAATGAAGTTTTTAATAAAACTAAATAAGAAAGGATAGGTGTTTGAAATGAAAATTAAGATAATGTTTAAAAATGGTTTAACTAAGTTTTACAGCAGTAGTGAATTTAATACAGAACTAGATGGAGATATACTATTAGATACGATTAGTACAATTATTCAACACAATTCAGGAGGAAGTTTTGAGTTAATAGATTTAGAAGATAATTCAAAAACAATAGTAAATCTAGCAGAAATAGCTACAATTGGAGTTATTCACAATAAGGAGGATTAATGAATGTGGAGTTTGATTTAAATGAAAAATTAGTATTTGAAAATAATCTATGTAGACTCTATAATAACAACAATTGTCTATCTTTAACAAAATATCTTAGAAAAGATAATGGTATGATTGGAGCAAAGGGAAGAAAAGGTTGGAGTATTCTTATAGGGGAAATCAAAGAGAGTGGAGATAGGGAATATCTAGTATTTAACGATAAGGGAGATATCGTTGCTTCTAATCCCTCCTATGAAGAAATGTGCTATAAGATAGATGTTTTAAAGTTAACACAAGAAAGCAAAGGTAAAAATGAATAATATAATTCATAAAATGTAAGTTTTAATAAAATAAATAAATTAAACTAGGAGGTGATAACTTGAATGAAATAACAATAGAGTTGACCAATAAGTGTCTAAATAGCTGCATTCATTGTTCTAGTGTGGCCAGTGAGGATTGTAATATGTTTATCAAGTTGAATGATATAAAAGAAGTTGTAGAGAAATATAATCCTAAACAAGTGAACATTAGTGGCGGAGAACCATTACTGCACAAAGATATAAAGGAAATATTGCTGTATCTTAAATCAAAAAATATAAAGATCAAATTATATACCTGTGGCGTTATAGATGGATTTAAAAAAATACTATTAGAAATTCATAGCTTAATAGATATAATAGTATTTCCATTCTACTCCTATAACGAGAATATATATAATACGATAACCAATAATGATTTAGCATATATATATGTTACACACGCTATAAAAGTAGCAAAGAAATTAAATATGAATATAGAAGCCCATATAGTTCCAATGACAATAAATATTGATACTTTGTGGGAAACAGTAGACTATTTAT
>JBOFVP010000400.1:0-2886 GCA_051653165.1 Clostridium sp. | reverse complement strand
CTTTTCCATTCAGAATCTAAAAAATTAACATTGTTAAGAGTTTCTAGTTGCACTCTAATATTTTTAAGCATTTCTTCTGTATTATTTAGATTTGATAAATATTCATATCCTTGATTTTTTAAGTCCTGTATAAATTCTTTTTCCAAATCAGATTCTGTTTGATATCCTGCTTCTTGTTGAATTATTTTAGTGTATTTATCTAAAACTATGAAGTTATTGGTTTCTGTAATTGGTTGGTAATTACTCATTATTATTTCTCCTTCCAAAACCTTGAGTTAGTTAATAAATGATTTAATAATAACCCAACTGTTTTTTTCTCTGATTCTGTAGGTTCTCTAACCTCTTCATTTAATAAAGTACGGTGACTATAAAAATTCATAATACGCTTCACATAAACCTCTTTATCATCTGGTAATAATTCCCACCATTTTTTATATCCCAAAAAGTTTGCTGTTTTTTCATATAAATTTCGAAGCAATGTAAAATGATATTTTTCAACTTTATTTCTTTCAGTAGCTTCTTTTATTACCTTTATTAAATGGTGATGATAAGAGAAATTTTTATTTGAGTCTCCATATTTATCATCTAAACTATAACTGCCATCTTCATTTTTATTTAGCATATAGCCATTCTTAGCCCCAAATTCATTATATAATATATTATAAAATAATGGATTGTGAGTTGTTATAATAAATTTTAAATCAGATTTGCTTTCTTTTATAGTTTCAGCTAAATCTACAGCAAGTTGGATTAAGTGGTTATCATCTAACGAAGTTACTGGATCATCAATAAATACATACTCTAATTCATCGAATATATCAGTTTCACGATTAATCGGATCAAGTTCATTAAGAACATTAATTGTTTGCTGCAATAAACTATAAAAAATGCTCCAAACAAAACAACTTTCCTCTCCTTTAGAAATTTTTATATTTTGATTTTTTTCTTCATTACCACGTTCAAAAGAAAATGTAATTTCTGAAAAATCAGAGTTAAATCTAGGAGTTAACGCTTGATTAGTATAACTTTGAAAATATGTAATAGCATTTTTATCTTGTCCTTGATTATTAAATATCCATTCAGTAAAAGAATTTGGGTGTATTCTAAGTTTTAAGTTAGTATTATTTTCTAAATCATTATCCCAATAAAATAAGTCTTCTGTAAATGCATTATAATAGATTATCCTTTTATTAGCTAATTCCATATTTTCTGACTCTAAATTATTTTTAAAATCTACTAATTTTTTAAACTCTTTTGATAATCTTGTTTTTCCTGTACCATTAAAAGCATATATTAATTGAACTTTTTTAGCTCCAGTTTTTAATTGCTGTGCAATTTCAGTTAAAGTTTTCCCCATTTTCTACCCCTATACTAATTTTTTAAATGTAAGTAATTTATCTCTATAGTATTCGTATTGCTGTTTTCTTACTTCTATCTCTGCTGGTAAACCATCTTTAATATCATTGACAAGAGTATCAAATCTATCAAGTATATCCACTATACGTTGTTGCTCTTCAAGAGGAGGGACAGGGATTTTATAATTTGAAATCATTTGTAAATTTAAACCACCTCTATTTCCATTACCTGATGAGATTTGTCTTAAATTATCATACTGTGTTTTTAGAAAATGAAAAAGATAATCAGAAATAACTTTACTATCGTCAACAATAATAGCTCCTAAAGATTGATTAGTAGCTAGCTCAATTCTTATTCTTGCGACTTTTCCTCTTGTTTTTCCTTGTCCAGCTAAAGCTAATACAATTGAATTCTTTGGAATTAATTTAGCACTTGAGTTACTCAACCCTAACTCAGTAATACATTTTTCAGTACTCCAAATTGTTTTTAAATTTACCTCTCCTGAACTCATCCACGGAATTGTTCCATTCTCCCAATATTCAGATTTTTCTGTTTTTGGTGTTCCACCTGAAGTTATCTTTAGTGATATTTCTTTAATAGTTTTCCACTCAATTTCTTCTCCAAAAGTGAGTAAATTATATCTATAATATTCATACTGCTGTTTTCTCATTGTAAGCTCTGCTGTAAGCTCTGCTGTAAGCTCTGCAAATGTATCTAAAATACGTACAATCTCCTCTTGGACTGGTAATGGAGGTAGGGGGATTTCTAAATTTTCAATGCTTCCAGCCCTAATATATCCTTGACTTGATGCATTTTTACGAGTTATCAATGAATTTTTTACACTGGCAGATGCTATAAAATAATAAAAATACTTAGTAATAATTTTTTCTTTGTCTAATCTCACTAAATATAAATTTTGACCATAAAAATTTTTATTTTGATTAACAATACAGACTTCTCCAATAGTCCCAATCATTGTAATTAAAACATCTTCAATATATATATTTCTATTGCTTGACATATTTTCAAAATCTTCTTGAGAAATGTAGTTAACATTTTCAAAATTTATTTTTCCATTTTTAATATTTTTGGATGTTATATAGGGAATTCCGTTATCAACATACTTTGGTGTAGATGGCATAAGCCAAAAACTGTTGATTTTAACATCGTTTGTTGATTTATACTCAACCCCATCAGGACACAACTCATTGATTAGTTGCTCTAACTTGCTCATATTAGTCCACCTCAATTTCTGAAACTATCTTATCTATTTCAATACGAAGTCTATCTATATTGCCTACTGTTACTTTTATTTTAGCGTTTAGTTCCTTTATATCTATAACCTCTCTTGTATCTTTTGCTTCTACATAAGTGTTTACAGAAAGATTGTAGTCCTCTTCAGCTATTTTAGAGTTATCTACAGATTTTGAAACGTGGTCAATATCTTCTTTAGTATCAAATATTCTTAGAATTTCTTCAATATGCTCCTCTGTTAAAATATTATTATTTGTTTCTTTCTTGAAGAAATCC
>JBOFVP010000399.1:0-2029 GCA_051653165.1 Clostridium sp. | reverse complement strand
GAATGGAGGTGTTAACTAATTAGTAAAGATTTTGGTAACACAATAAAATTTAAGAGGGAGAGATTATATGAGTAAAAAAATTGGTTTAAAATTAGCGTTACTGCTTTCTCTTGCTGCTGGGGCAAAAGCCTATGGTGTAACAGATATTCCACTTGCTAATACAGACATAGGAAACCAGGCGTACGTATCGTACTTTACAGAAGCGAATGTAGCAAAATATTTACAATCGAACATTGTTATAACTAGGGTTAATTCTGTTTATAACTTAACATTAACACCAGATAGAGAAACAACAATTACTAGAGGAAATATAGCTGTATTTAACCATACGTTAACAAATACAGGTAATATAGTAGATTCATATGATTTAAGACATGGATATGAAGCAGATAGAGGAGTTAAATTCTATTTAGATCTGAACAGTAATGGTATAATAGATACTGGTGAAACAGAGTTAGTAGCTGTGAATGGAAAATATGCAATTAATAATCTTGCACCAGGAAACAGAACAAGTATCTTAGTTGTAGTTCCTACGAAAGTGACAGATGATGTTGCAGGAATTTCAAATTATATCTATGCTAAGTCAAAAGGAAATACATCGCTTGCAGAGGTTCAAGTTTCTGAAAGAATTTACTTCCAAACAGGTGGAAATGCTATTGTTTACAAAGCCTTTAATAAATCAAGTGGAACATCTGAAAACGATAATGAAATTACTGTAAGCTTAAAAATAGCAAATGATGATCCATTGCCAGCAAACATAGCGACATTATTCAAATTAACAGATAAATTAAATGATGATTTCCATTATGTTCTAGGAAGTGCAAAATGGAAAAATTATGATGGGTATGAAACTGTTTTAACTGATGCTGATGATAATGAATCTGATTCTGAAAATTCAGAAGCTATTAAATTTAAATATACTGCAGGAACAAATACAATTGATTTTGAACTACCAAATGGTATTCCAGGTAATAAGCAATTAAATACACCAAATGGGTATTTAGAGTTTAAGGTTGTTGTTCCCGCTAATACAGCTGTAAAGTTGATACCAAATAAAGCTGACTATAAATTTACACCAACAGGTGGATCTGAAATTAGTAGATCATCAAATACTGTTAACTATGAAGTTTTAAAATTTGTTAGAGCAACATTTGAAGGACATCATATTCCAACAGGTCAAGCTGGAGAAACTTTAAGATTTGTTAATAAGTTTACAAATACTGCAAATGCTTCTGAAAGATATAATATAACACTATCAGATGAGTTCTTCCCAACAGGAACAACATTTAGATTAGCTATGGAAGCTAAAGAGGGTGGTACTTTAGTTGAAAGACCTATGTTAGATACAAGTGGAGATGGAAATATAGACACAGGATTAGTTTTACCAGGTACAGCTAACTCTGTAAATGTAATTCTATATGCGACATTACCAACAAATATGTCGGCTCCGGGGTCAAACTATAAAATTGTTAAAAATGCAACAAGTGTTTATACACCAACTTATGTTGTTAAAGCAAACGACACTGTAGGAACAGTTTCTGTTACAACAGTTGACTTAACAAATAATGATTCATTATCTGAGAATTCAACAGCACCAGGAATTGGTTTAGGACCTGAGAGAAATCCAGTAACTCAAATCAATGTAAATCCAGGGGCAACAGGAACATTTGTACTTCATGTAAACAACACAAGTTCATATGTTCAAGATCAATATAATTTAGAAGTAAGTACAAAAGCTGACTTCTCTGATATGACTTTACCAGCAGGAGTAGTAGTTAGATTCAAGCAAGGTGGAGGAGCAGAGGTAACAAGAACTGGTATAATCTTACCAAATGGAAGTCAAAGAATAGATGCTGAAGTAACTGTAGCTTCTACAGCAGGAGCAGCAGTTGTACCTTTATACTTCAGAGTTACATCTTTAACTACAGGTGCTAGAGATATTAAGTATGACTCTTTAAGTATAAACGCTATAAGAAGTGTACAAATTATACCTAACTTAACTGGTGAAACTTATGCTGGTGGAAACATA
>JBOFVP010000398.1:0-37165 GCA_051653165.1 Clostridium sp. | reverse complement strand
TCCTGTTAATCCTGTATCTCCGGTTGCACCTGTTGCTCCAGTACTTCCTGTTAACCCAGTATCCCCGGTTACACCTGTGGAACCTGTACTACCTGTTAATCCTGTATCTCCAGTTACTCCCGTTGCTCCAGTACTTCCTGTTAATCCTGTATCTCCAGTTGCACCTGTACTTCCTGTTAATCCTGTATCTCCAGTTGCACCTGTTAACCCTGTATCTCCGGTTACACCTGTGGAACCTGTACTACCTGTTAATCCTGTATCTCCAGTTGCTCCTGTTGCTCCAGTACTTCCTGTTAATCCTGTATCCCCGGTTGCACCTGTTGCTCCAGTACTTCCTGTTAATCCTGTATCTCCAGTTGCTCCTGTAGAACCAGTACTTCCTGTTAACCCAGTATCTCCGGTTACACCTGTGGAACCTGTACTACCTGTTAATCCTGTATCTCCAGTTACTCCTGTTGCTCCAGTATCTCCAGTTACACCTGTGGAACCTGTACTTCCTGTTAACCCAGTATCACCAGTTACTCCTGTAGAACCAGTACTTCCTGTTAATCCTGTATCTCCAGTAGCTCCTGTTAACCCTGTATCTCCGGTTACACCTGTGGAACCTGTACTACCTGTTAATCCTGTATCTCCAGTTGCTCCTGTAGAACCAGTACTTCCTGTTAACCCAGTATCCCCGGTTGTACCTGTTGCTCCAGTACTTCCTGTTAATCCTGTATCTCCGGTTGCACCTGTTGCTCCAGTACTTCCTGTTAATCCTGTATCACCAGTTACTCCTGTTGCTCCAGTAGCTCCTGTTAATCCTGTATCCCCGGTTGCACCTGTGGAACCTGTACTTCCTGTTAATCCTGTATCTCCGGTTGCACCTGTTGCTCCAGTACTTCCTGTTAATCCTGTATCCCCGGTTGCACCTGTTGCTCCAGTACTTCCTGTTAATCCTGTATCACCAGTTACTCCTGTTGCTCCAGTAGCTCCTGTTAATCCTGTATCTCCAGTTGCACCTGTGGAACCTGTACTTCCTGTTAACCCAGTATCTCCAGTTGCACCTGTTGCTCCAGTACTTCCATTTAATGATGCTAGCCACTGTTGCTCTGTTCCTATATATCCATTCTGTACTGCTATCTCATAAGCAGAAGCCCCATCTGCTCCTGTTGGCCCGGTGGGCCCTTGTTTGCAAATAATTCCACATGCATTACCACAATTGTTACAACAACTATAGTTACAATTATTACAACTATTATTACAACTGCTTTCACAATAATTATTACTATTACAGTAATTATTACTATTACAGTAATTATTACATGAATTATTGTATTTTTTATTATAGCATATGTTATAGTATTTGCAGCCTTCACATTTATTATATCCCATAACTACTCTCCTTTACTTAGACTAAAACGCTTCTTTAATATCTCTATTAATATATGATTACATAAGTTAATTGTTATAATTTTAAAAAATAAACTTATTTTTTTACAATATTCCCTTTATTCCACTATATCGATACTCATAATAGATAGGTAAAAACAAAAAGACCCTTCTATTTTTAGCAGAAAAGTCTTTTTATATATTTATTCTTAACTATTTAACCTTTTGCCATGGTCCATAAGGACTATCTGGCTCTTCTGAATTAGTATCCCATTTAACACAAATATACTCAATTCCTTTATAAGTTACCTTATCCCCTTTATAATACCACTTCCCTTTTACCCAAGTATCATTTGGAAATGGATTTTCCTTATAATTTCTTGCAACCTTTACTAAATCATAAATATCAACTATTCCATCACCAGTCATATCACATTTAGCATTATAGTTTGATTCACCATATTTACTACCATAACAAGTAGCTACAGTAGATAAATCTAAAATATCTACATATCCATCTCCATTAACATCAGGATTTGCTGGAGTTACCACCTGTTGTTGTACAGTAACAGAATGAGTACTTGTTACACTTTTACCATTTTCACTATATAATACAACCTTATAATCATAAGTTCCATATGGCTTTTTAGCAAATGATTTTGTTATTTCCTTAGTAACATCACCAACAGTTAAATTACCAGAAGAAATTACCTTATTTCCTTCAAATAACTCATATCTATTAGCAAGATTACCCCCTGGTATAGTAACCTTAATATCATAAGATTGATCTTTAATTTCTGTATTAGAAATTAATGCATTAATTAAAGTATTCTCAGGCAAAGGTAATGAATTTAAATAAGAAGAAACAGTTGTTACAAATGGATTACCAACAGAAGCATCCCAATTTGTTGACCAAGTCATTGCCCCTCTAAATCCTGGATATTTATCCTTTAACATCTTATATTTTCCACCAAAAGATTTACCTTCAATTAGGTATTTTAATGCATCAACAACTTGACTTGGTTTAACAATTCCATTGTTTGCAGCCCCAGTACAAGCTGGTACACCAATTAAAACTTGATCTGGTCTTAAAGGTTTGAAGAATTGTTCCTTATCTCCATATCCAACCTTAAACCCTTGTAATAACAACTCAGATTCAGCAACTAAGTTATCAGTAGAACCTAATGGATATTTAACACCATCTAACCCAATATCACTATCATTATTGTAATACTGAGGAGTTACATAAGTTACTCTATCTCTTAACTTGTTTATAATAGGTAAATAACATCCCCAGTTTTGTCCATAATTGTTTCCTTGACCCCCTTGAATATCAGTATTTTGAGGTGCCATACTTAAAATAAAATTAGAACCATACTTATTGGTAATTTCAGTTAAAGCCTCAATCATATAAACAACTGATGGACTAGTTGGATTGTCTAAATTATCTTGCCCATCCATAGTTATACCTGTTTCTACGTCTATGTCTAAACCATCAAATCCATATTTATCAATAACCTCACATACAGATTTTACAAACTTATCTTTTCTCTCTTTAGAAGTTAATGAAATAGCTCCATTTTGCCCTCCAATTGATAGAACGATTCTCTTTCCTTGTGCGTGTAAATCCTTAACATCTTGAATAAATTCCTTTTCAGCATACATAGGTGTGAAAGAAACTGTACAATTATCTCCAGGAGCCTCCCCAAAAGATACATTATAAACATCCCATCCACTATGAGCTTCCTTTAATGTTTGAAATTTAACATTAGGTCCATTATCTCCAAAGTTTTGCCAAAATCCAACTGTTAAATATTTATTTCCAATTGGATGAGCTTCCTTAACACCAAGAGGCTTATCCTCAGTTTCACCACCAGAACCTGAACCATTACTAATTACCACCTTACAAGGTTGTGAAGGTAGAGTATTACTTCCATCCTTTACCTTTACAGTATAGGTATATTCCCCATCACCCTTATTTGTAAATGGAACAGTAATAGATTGAGATGATGAAGTACCAACTACAAGAGTTCCAGTTTTAATTGATTTATTATTTTCTAATAACTCATAAGATGAAGCTGTATTTCTTCCAGGTACAGTAATAGTTAAATCGAAACCTCCATTTTTAACATCAGATGCCTTAATAGATGCCTCTTGAAGTTTATTTTCTACAACAGGAAGTGAATCTAATGTTTTTCTTACATTATTAGAAAAATTAAATCCTTTTGCTGCATCCCAGTTAGCAGACCAAGACATTACACCCCTAAAGTTTGGATACCCATTTTTATTTTGCATTTGATATCTTCCACCATAAGATTCTCCAGTTGCAAGAGCCTTTAAAGCCTTATTTAATTCAGCCTCAGCAAGATACCCACCTACTGGAGCAGCCTCAGAACATGCAGGAACACCAACAACAACTTGATCCTCTCTTAATGCTGGAAAATAATTTTTTGTTCCCCATCCCACTTCAAAACCGTTTAATAACATTTCTGTCATTGCAACAACGAAGTCAGGAGTTGCTTGACCATATGGATTACCATCACTACCATTCATTGGACCTGAGTTATATAATTGAACAGAAATATAATCTAATATATCTCTTATTCCATAAATTAATGGAAGATATCCTCCACTTCCACTCATTAATCTTCCTTGAACATAGTCAGTCTCTGGTGCCATAGTTATTAATAAATCATCACCATATTTTGCATGAAGCTCATGACATGCCTTTATTAAATTAATATTTTGAGGTTCTTTAGGATTTTTAAAGTCGTCATCTTGTTTCATATGGTGTTCAAGATCAAGGTCAAATCCATCAAAGCCATATTTATCAATTAATCCACTTAATGAATTAACAAAGTTTTCCCTATCTTTATCTGTTTGAAGCAAAACTTGTCCATACATACCACCAATTGATAGTACAATTTTCTTTCCTTTACTTTGAAGATATTTAACATCTTCAATAAATTCTTTTTCTGTGGTTATTACAGGGTCTGGTTTAAAAATAATAGTAGACTTATCTACTGATACATTTGTTTCACCAAAGGATACATTAATAATATCCCAATTATCATTTACCTCTCTTAACTTTAGTTTTTTACTGTTATTGTCAAAATTATGCCAATACCCTATCATTGTTTTATTTCTAATCTGTTGTTTGTTTACTGTTGTTTCTTCCTTTGTAACTGCATTTGAAGTGATTGGTGCAAGAGATAACATCATTATTCCCGCTGTTATACTTGCAACTAACTTTTTTAATTTCATAGCCCCTCTCCTTTACTTTTATTTGATAATATACCATATTACCCCAAATACAATTATAAACCTCCCCTTTATTTTAGTAAATGTTTTCTCTATGATTTTTTATATTATATAAGGCTATGAAATTAAAATTAACTTCATAGCCTTATATCTATAGTTTCGCAACATTAAATCCGTTCTTTTCCACTTCGTCAACTGATAATCCTTCATCTAAATGCATACAATAAATCTTTTCCCTTAAAGATGGCTCTACAATATTACATAGTTTATTTAAAGAAGTGTGTGGATTTCCTTCCACATCAAAACTACATGTATCCTGATAAATTTTAGATATTTCTCCACTTCTTAATCTTTCTAAGATTTCACTTGGTAGTATACCACTATCTCCACTATAATATATAGTTTCATTATTTTTACATAATAACAAACTAAAAGATGGTAATGTATTCACATGATGTGATGTCATCCATTCTATACTTAGATTAACCTCTTCTATGTAACATTTACTCTCACTATTTAAAATATACATTTCATCAACTACACCTATACATGAAAAATATCTTTTTAAATGCTCCTCATCATTGAAATAAACCTTAACTCTTCCTTTTAAAATGTGATAAACATAAAATATGATATCTCCTAAGCTTCCTGCATGATCTGGATGTGTATGTGTTATTAGTACATGAACATCTTTTATATTCTTTAAGAAGTCCATCCTCTTTATTGTGTGAAATACAGTACACCCACAATCTATTAATACTAGTGTTTCATTCTCTAAAATATATGCACTATTATTTCCAATCGAAGTATTAAATGCACTTCCTATTCCATTAAATTTAATCATCCTAAAAACCTCCCCTACTTTTTATTTATATTATACAATGGTTCTTAATATTATGAAACTACAAACGATTAGTAGCCTAAATACTCTTCTAAGGTTATATTTTTTTCATTTATAATTTTTGCAAGATCTAGTCCCACAAATCTAATATGCCAAGGTTCATATGAATATCCAGTAATTTTTTCCTTTCCCTTTGGATATCTTATAATAAACCCATACTTATAGCTATTTTCCTTAATCCATTTCCCCTCTTCTGTACTATCAAAACTCTCAGTTAATGCAAGGCTTGATGTTGCTACATCCATTGCAAGACCAAGTTGGTGTTCACTAGTTCCTGGTTCTGCTACATAGGCCTCTGCATGATTTATCCCATTATTTTTTATGTTATCCTCATACAGCTTTTTTTGTGTTTGATAACTTCTATAACCAGATGAAGCATATAAAATTATTCCGTCTGCTTTAGCATCATTAAACATCTTTTCTAATTCTAGGGCTGCTTCCTTTTGCAATAAAGTCTCCTCTGGTGTAATATTATTTCTCATTGTAACCTTAACCTTAATTAAATTTTGAGGAATAAAGTTATCATTTAATCCAATTTCTTTATTTACAACAGGAATCTTACTTTTATCTATAGTTTTTCCCTCACTTATATCTTCTTTAACCTGTGTATTAATTTCTTTTATACCCTCATTACTAATTTCTTTATTGTCTATTTTTGAAACAACCCATTTTGTTAGAACCAAAAATAATATAAATAGAACAGTATAAGTTCTAATTCTTCTAAACCTCATTATTTCTCTTCGAGTTCTTTTCTTTTTAAACAAATATTTTTTCTTTTTACTTTTCATAAATACCACCTACTACAAACGATATTTACATTATATACCAATTATATTTGCATTTCACTATTTTTTTTTAAATAAAATTAAAAGAGCTGTAATTACAGCTCTAAAATACTATTCTTTTATTGCATACAACTTCCCATCAGTAGCACCAAAATAAACATATCCATCTGAAACAGCTGGTGTTGTAAATGCTAATACACCTATTTGTACAGTCCATAGTGGCTCATCTGCTTTTTCTAAATCACAAGCATAAACACCACCAATTTTTTCATCATATACATTTCCATCAGTAAAGTAAATTTTATCCCCTGCAATTGATGGCTTTGCAAATATATTTGCCTTTCCATAATAACTTGAAACCGGCTTACCTGTTTCTGCATTAATTGTTGCTATTCTATGATTATCAGAACCTGGAACAAAAAGCTTATCATCCTTAACTAATATATCCCCTGTAAACCATGACCCAGCTCCATCTTTATAATACCATTTCTCTGATCCTGTTTTTGCATCAACTCCATGGACCATAGCATCTCTTCCTGCAAAATATACTAATCCTTTGTGAGCTGAAACACCATGTATTATATCTGATGCAACCTTTTTACCCCAAAGAGTTTTTTGGGTTTTCAAATCTACAACAGCCCCATTTCCAAGTACATCTCCAACAACCATAATATCACCATCAATTACTGGAGTTGCTCTTATATCTGTAATAGAATCTGGTTTCACTTCCCACTTCTTTTCTCCAGTTTCCTTATCTACTGCAAAAATTGTTCCTCCAGTAGAAGGTACTATAACTAAATCATTATATATAGATGGTGATGGGCTTAAATAATCATACCCTTTTACACTTTGAGTTGTTTTAGACTCCCCGGTAAACTCCCATATTTTTTTACCTGTATCTCCATCAATAGCATAACAAACTGCTGAACTTGAGAAAATCAATTTATTTCCATCTACAATTGGTCTATTATTAGACATAACACCTGTTTCTACCGACCATTTTTTATTCTGTGTCTTTTTATCTACAGCAGTAATCGTTCCTTTGTCATTTCCAAATACAACTAAGTCTTTATAAATAACTGGTGAACCATTTATCTTTGCACCTGAATCATAGCTCCAAGCAACTTCCTTTGTCTCTGTTTTTGCCTCAGGTGCTTTCTCACTACTACCACACCCTTGTAATGTGGTTCCTATAATCATTGGTAATAATAATAAGCTACATAATAACAGTTTTCTTTTCATTTTAATATCCCCCTTAAACTTTATATCTTTAGTTTAAAGTAGAATTATAACAATCCTCTCTCATATTTACCATATATTGTAACAAAATTGTTACAATATAGTTAAGCTGTCGTTCTTAAAGTGAAAAAAAACTCGTTCATTTTTGAACGAGGACAATAAACAAATTAAAATTTAAGCTAATTTTATTACATCACTAATAAATATATAAATAATACCTTATTATTCAAAATAGCAAACAATTGGAGTGTTTGGTTCTATATTGTTAAAAATTGCTTGAGCCAGCTTATATGGAGAGTTTACACACCCATGTGAACCATTATTTTTATATATTGTTCCACCAAAAGTACTTCTCCAACTTGCATCATGAATACCTATACCACCATTAAAAGGCATCCAAAATGTAACTGGTGATTCATAATCTGCCCCTCTTAAAACCGTATCCTTTTGTTTATATTTTAGTCTGTATACCCCTTGTGGTGTTGAATATTTTTTACTTTGATCTCCAGTTACTATATCTCCTTCTGTGATTAAAGCACCGTTTTTATAAAACCACATATGTTGCTTTGTTAAGTTTATTTCAACATATGTATCTCCAATATCATTTTGCCCTGAAGCAAATGCCTTTTGAGCAAATTCTATTTCTCTTTTTGCTTCTTTTCCCTCTTTTATATTTTCAATTAACCATTTTGATTCACCAGCAGTATTTACACTCCAACCATAATCTCCACCAACAACACTTACAGTTTTTCCTGATGAAGCCTTAAAGTTTCTTGTTTTTCCAACAGTATTATACTCTCCAGTAAAAGAAGTTACAAAAGCTTTTATTTTATTTTCATCAAAGACTATTTCATTATTTTCATTTACACTTACCCAAGTATTTATCACTTTTCCATCTATAAGCTTTTTATCATCACCTATTACATACTCAATTTTAGATGATATATATTTATTTAGTGTGTTAAGTACATTTGAAGCTTCCTCGGAGTCCTTTTTGATTTTAGGTTCTATATAGCAACCTGACCCCTTTAAATCTAAGGATTCCTTACCACTTTTTAATGCATTGACTATTTCATCATGAAGTTTTTCTTTGTTAATTTCGTTACCATATACCTCATCTACTACATGGAATTTTTCATTCTCATACTTAAATGTGGCACTTTGTGACTTAACAACTTTTTCTTCCTGTAAGTCTAATTTACTTATGATTTCCTTTAGTTTTTCATCATCATAAGTTAATTCCTTTGTTACTTCAAATTCATCTCCACTAAATAAACCAATAACCCAATTAAATGAACTTTGTTCCTCTTTAAATTGTTTAACTTCATCATGTGAATTATAGGTTAAGTTTATATCTGTTCCTTTAATTTCTCCCTTAGTTTTTCCATCACTTATAATTTCTAGTTTATAAGTTTTATATGCCTTAGTTAATTCTTCATTTGCCTCTTCTACAGTTTTACCGGATACACTAATAGAATTAATAGATGAACCTAAAGTAAACCTAGAAGAATAATATATTGAAATACCAACATATATTCCTATTATTAAGGCAAATGTAATCACCCCTGCTTTTACAGCAGTAGAAACGTTCCTTTTTTCATTCATTCTCATACCTCTCAATTTAGAGTATTAACACCTTTAGAAAAACTTATTCAATCTATATTTTAATTATTTCAAAGTTCTTCTGACTCTATTGTATGAGTGATAAATTAATTTATTACTAAATAATATGTAATTTAAAATTTATTTTTATCCTAGTAAACCTTATCCTTCTATATATGATAAAATAATCGCCAATACTAATTTTAGCTAGCGATTATTTTACTAAATATTATATAATTCTTCTTCAATTAAATCTTTACTTAAATAACTATTAAATTCACCTTTCATAGTTACTTGCCCTAATGAATATAGATATGAATTTTTTTCTTCTAGTAATCTCAATCTATCCCCTGCACCACCTATAAAGATACATTTATCATCTAGACCCCTAAATCCACATCCATAAACCTGTGTTAAAAGCACCTCTTCTAAATGTTTATTTCTAATTGGGCTTTCATCATTACTAAAAATATTAAATCTTAAATTTCCATATAAAATAAAAACATCTAAGTAAAGTTCTCCATTATTTTCATATAAATATAGCTCTAAAGTTGTATTTTCTTTTATGATATTCTTTATGTAATGATCAAAAACCAACTCACATTTAGTAGAATCTAATACCTTAACTGATTTAACTATGTTATCCATGGTTAAAGGGAATTTCAATTCCTTATGTTCTTTCAAAATTTTATATATTTCCTTAAATGATGATATCTGCTTCACTTCAGGTAAATATATTTCCTTATTAAATAACCACACATCCTTAATTTCATTTAAAGGTATTGGAAGTTTTTTATATGTGGTAATAATTAAACTTTCACCATCCCTTTTAAAATTATATCTCATTGGAATATCATGTTTTTTTAGTGCTGCTATAACCTCTAAATAATCATAGGTAAACTTAATATTTTTTTTATTAATATTTCTTAAAACCCCAGCCAATTCATTTTGTTCTATTTTAATACGATAATCTCCACAAACTCTACGCCCCTCATAATATACTTCATTATTTTTTACTTTTCTTATAATCCTTGATATAGGTTTGTCAGATATACTTCTATTAATATCCTTATTTTTTTGAATTCTACTTAAAAACTTTAAAGAAGTGCAAGTAATATGCTTACACATAAATATGGCTTTCACCTTTGAAAGCTCTTGAAATTCATCACATGTACAACTTACTTTTTCAATAAATTTCTTTTTAGTATTAATTTTTATATAACTTTTATATCCATCTACATCTCCATAAATAGAATATATATCATTATATTTCTTACCCTCTAACTTTCTTAATGCCCCCTTAGATAGTAATATTTCTCCTTGTTTTTTTACTATTGTTGAGCTTTGAGAAAGTAATATTTTATTCAAATCATTAATTCTCACTCTTTATTAACCTTCTCCCTATATATTATTAAACCTGAACATACTTAATTATAGACTTTATTATCTCAATAAATCCTGTAAGATTATCATAATTTCTTTCAACAGATAGCCACTCCTTTACTAATGGCACATTATCTGTAATAATATTATTTACACCTAACTTATGAAGGGTTGTAACCCTATCACTATCATTTATAGTCCATACATGAACTTCTTTATCCATTGCGTGCATTAACAAGATTAAATTTCTTGAGGCTAATGAATATTCAACTGATAAAAAATCAACATTTAGATGCCTAAAATCACCTATTCCAAAGCTTAAAATATATCCTGTTTTAACAAATGGTGAATACTCCTCAAATTGTTGTAGTATATCATAATCTATTGATGTTACAACCACTTCATCTCCTATATCCATATCCTTTATTATTTCTGAAACTAATTTTGCTAATTCATCATCTGACCCCATTGGTTTAAGTTCAATATTCACTTTGATTTTACCTTTTGTAATTTTTAATATTTCCTTTAAAGTTGGTATTTTTTCGCCTTTAAATTCACTTGAAAAATATGATCCATTGTCAACTTTACCAATCTCATCTAATGTCATATCTTTTATAGCTTCATTGCTTCCATTTATTCTCTTTAAAGTTGAGTCATGGAATAATACAACCTCACTATCTTTTGTTGTCATTACATCTATTTCAACATAATCAGCACCCTCAGCTATAGCATTTTTTACAGATGATATTGAATTTTCTGGAGCAGTTAAGCTACTTCCTCTATGTGCAGTTATTAAAACTTCACTATTGTAAGCACCCTCAAAAACTGCAACTCCTCCCATAATCAAAACTATAGTTGAAAACAATACTGCAACTATAAAATTAAAGTATTTCTTCTTTTTAGCGAAAGTATTACATAATCTATTTTTATCATATATTAAAGTACTCTTAAATTGTCTTTCCTTAACATTATATTTTCTATATTTATAATATAATTCTACCAAAAAGCTAATAAATAACGGTAATGTTATAACCGAAATTATTACATATCCAACAAAAAATATAAATGAATATATAACTACGAAAAGATTTCCAATATATGAACTAGTGCCAATAACACTTATTATAAAATATCCAATTATTAAATATAAAACTAATATAATTAGTTTTAACAACAAGTTTATAACTAACCATAATATTGTGAATCCTAATATTTTGTACTTACTATCTTTATACATACTAATACTGTTTTTAAATGCTGTTTTTATGGTTCCATCCTCTATAACCATTGATGGAATTGCCATTATCCATCTCAATAGTATAATTATAAAACTAGTAATAATTATTCCAAAAAAGATTTTACCACCAGCTGTTTTAAATAGTTCTATCTTAATAAATGAAGGGATTGATAGATTTCTTATTAATGAACTACTTAAACCTATTCCTAGTAAAGGACCTATAATTCCTGCCATAATAATCATCTTAATCATATATGGCCCAATATTTTTAGGTAAAATACTTATAGAGTTTATAGTAGCTTCAATTAATGATGTTTTTTCTTTTTTATAGGATTTATTAGCCATATATGTAATAATACTTACTTCTATGAAAATAGCTATAAAAGAAATAATAACTATAATTCCTAGATATAATATACCCTTAAAACTCATTCCAAATTTAATTAAATCCTTATTAGTAATATTAAATACTCCTACATTACCCATGAAATTATTTAAAACTAAATAATTTAATGGTATAAATATAAATAGTGCTAATAATTTATAAAGAGCTTCAAAAAAAACAAAATTTTTAAAATTCCTATTAAAATTTTTAAAACTATTTTTAATAATCTGTTTATTACCTTCCATAAATCCTCCTTGTATAAGGAAAACATAGTAAATTCTACGTTTTCATTTGATTTTTTATTTACTATAATTTAAATAGATGCTATGGATTAGTGTTTCCTCCTACAGCAGCTTCGTCCACTATTTTAATTTAGGCTCTAACCATTGTTAATTAGTTAGATAACGATTAGACCTTTTATATAGAGCAAGAATACATTTATGTGGAACATACTATTAAATTTATTATAAAGGAGTTATTTTCTATATTATTTTGTATGTCTCGCCGTTGCTAAAAACAAACATCATTGTTGTCTTATTGACTCTGAGTATCACACCAAATTTCTGAGCTAAAGTCATTAACTAGGCACCTATAGTTAGTTTCTTTTAGTTAAATAATACTATTTACTATATTATACTACAATTTAAATATATTATGTACTTTTAAATCGTTTTATAACTTATGTAAACTGTATATTATTTTATTTTTTGATAATACTATTAGTGAAAGGTGATATACTTTTCGTAGATTTATCATATACAAGGCATCTACTTATTTGTAGGTGCCTATTGTTACTTTTAGAACAATATTGTTTCTAAATTCATAAAAAACATCTTATTTGCAAATAATATAAATGGAGGTGTTATTATGGATAAAAATGAAGCTATTCAAAATCTTACACATATTCTATCAACTAAAGGTAATAAATTTAAATCCTTCTCAAAGGAGTCACTTGACAGTAATTTTATAGAATACTCTCCATTAGATAGTTTTTCATCTAGTGGTCCAATTGTCTACGGAGAAGAGCAAGATGTAGATGATTTATAACATATCCCCTAAAGAATAAAAAATTAGAGCCACATATTTATGTGACTCTAATTATTTTAATTAGGAGGGATTTTAATATAAAATACTTGTTTTAGATACTTGCACTTATTATAAAGCTTCCCATGATGAATCACTACCTGGCGTAGCTGTTGTCCACCATTTTGCCTTGTATAACTTACCATTGTATTTAACAATGTCCCCTCCAACATAGGCAGTTCCAGGAACATACTCAATACTTCCATCTTCATTGATTTCTGGAGCTCTTTCCCAAACATCATTTTCACCTGGGATATTTCCTTGAGTCCACCACTTAGCTGTGTATTCTACTCCATTATAGATTACTTTATCTCCTGTATTATATATTTTATTTATATCAAAGTTATCATCAGGAGTAACTTCATTACCTACTACAGTTATAATTCTATTTACTCTAGTTTCTAATCCCTTTGAATCAGTAACACTATAAGTTAAAGTGTATTTTCCTTCTTTATCAGTGTTAACCTCGCCAGAAACCTTTATTTTTGATGTTATAACACCATCTTCAGCATCTGTTGCAGTAACACCTTCCATTTTATCAAAGCTACTACCAACTTTAATTGTTTTATTATCTGCTCCAAGTATTACTGGTGCATTATTGGTTTCAACCTTTTCAATAACATTTATAACTCTTGTTACAACTGTTTCTAAACCTTCTGAATCAACAACCTTATATGTTAAAGTGTAAGTTCCAACCTTTGATGTATCAACATCACCAACAACCTCAATTTTAGATGTTATATCTCCATCCTCAAAATCAGTTGCAGTAACACCATCCATTTTATTAAACTCTTCATTTAAATAAACAGTTTTATTAGATGCTCCATTAATTTGTGGTGCCTTATTTACTGGTGGAACTGGATC
The DNA here is from genome assembly GCA_051653165.1 of Clostridium sp. Lineage (GTDB taxonomy): Bacteria > Bacillota > Clostridia > Clostridiales > Clostridiaceae > Clostridium. Next base: position 23,054 of record JBOFVP010000398.1, on the reverse strand, counting down.
TACTGACCCTTGTCCATTTACTGCTTTTCCGTTAAATGTTATATTTCTAACATCAGAGAAACATAAACCAATCATTCCTTGAAGAGTTGCAGTTGCTCCTGGCTCTAAACTTTGCCATCCTGATGATTTTAAAGTAATTCTTGTAAAATCTCCATTATCAACTTCTGTTGCTGTTCCACCCCAAGATGATTTATAAACTGCTGACTTTGGTAGATCAAAAGCTAATTCCCATCCACCTTGAATTTTTTCACTAGTATTATTCTTAATATCAAATGTATAAGTGTAATTTGGATGGTCATATGTACCTGTTAAATTAACTTCTACATCTATTTTTTCTAAGTGATCTGTTCCTTCTTCTGTAACCTTAGCTGGACCCATCTTTTCAAGACCATTACTTAATCTAGTTGTTAGTGTATCTCCAACTGTGTATTTACCTTCATTTACATCAGTAGAACCTGGTACATAGTTTGGATTAGGACCAAAGTCTCCATCCATAACCCATATAAGTGCTCCACCTAAATTCTTTTCTTCTATATACTTTAATCTTTCGTCAATTGATCTTTCATTTTCAAATGTTAAGAATACCTTCTCATCATTTTGCCATATATACGGAACCTTTCCAACTTCATCCCAGTGTAATTGTAAGTTTTCATCTTGCTCCATTAAATTTAATACATGCCATAATGGGTTTGCTCCAGCAGGTATTTCATTACCATTTTCATCTAAGTCACCCCAGATGTTGTAATTTCCTGTTGCTGGTGTTTTACTGCTTCCATGTAAACCTGTCCCATTTCCACCTTGAACATTTTCCCATCCTCTAGTGTAATAAGGAATTCCCATTAGAATTTTTTCTGGAGGTAATACCCCTCTATAATATCTATATGCCCAATCCATAGCTAAAACTGGCATTATCATTCCTGCTGTTTCTCTATCAGCTGGATCTGGATAAATATTAGCTTGATTTTCAACAAACTCATTCCATCCACCGTGGAAGTCATATGACATTATACTTAAGAAATCTAGCTCTTTTGCATAATCATTTGATTCTACTCCTCCAAGAACCCATGAAGATGCTGAAACAGCTGCAGTTAAAAGATAATCCTTACCATCTTCCTTACCTGCCTTATCAATTCCTTCTCTTAACTTTTTCATCATTACATTATATCTAGCATTAATAGTTGCTCTTCTTGGCTCTGATACATCAAAGTCAGCAGGATTTCCTGATTGACTTGTAGATGATGGGAATTCAAAGTCAATATCAACTCCATCAAAACCATAATCTCTTATAAACTTAACTGCAGAATTTACAAATGTGTCAATTCCAGCATCAGTATCCATCATTGTGTAGAAACCTCTAGAGGCTGCCCAACCACCAACTGATAAAAGTAGTTTAACATCTGGGAATTTCTTTTTCATTACTTGTAATAAATTAAAGTGTCCTTTATATGGTAAAGATTCATCTAATTGAACTTTTTCCCCATTAAAGCTTAAATCCATTCCTTCAAACTCTTCTTCAACTGCAGCATGCTTATCTCCAAAGTCAACCTTATAATCATCATTAATCACTCCAAAAGAGTATTGAATATGAGTTAAAGTATCCCATTGTAAGTCTGTTACATTAAAATAATTATGTACATCAGATTTATATGCCCATTCTGGAAAATAACCAACAATCTTTCTATCCTCTTCCTTAGCTTCAACTCCACTCTTTTCAAGTAGAACCTTTTTTTCACTATATGCCTGAGTTGGCATTGAAGATGTTAAGAAAAATCCTAGTAAACCAAATGATACTATTTGCTTTAATTTACGAAATTTCATTTAATTTCCTCCTATTTTTTATTTAATTTTATAATTTGATTATAATTTACATTAAATGCATACACAATATAACTCTAGTCACTTTAATTTGTAAAATAGGTCATATTAAATTCAGGACCTTTGTCCCTATATAACGGTATAAATATTATTCCGGTATAAATAAAAAAAGAGCTGCATAAAACAGCTCTCTAAACTTAAAAAGGTATATATTCACCACTCACATTATATGTTATTTTAGTAACCATTAATTCACTTACTTTATTTCCATTATCTAAGGCATCATTTATTGACTTCATACTAGCACTAAACCTTAAAATATTTTTAATCTCTTTTCGTGTAGGTTCCTTTTTTTTCAATAAATTAATTATACTATTTTTAATATAGTTATAATTAGTAACTTGATTTTTATATACAGTGATAGATTTTTCAGGTGTTTTCATTACCATTTCATCTAAATAGGTTACCTCATTACAAACCTGTTCACATAACATTTCAGGTATAAAACAAAATAACTCAGTTGATAAATTTTCATCATCAGTTAAATTATAAAACTTATCAACTAACCCTCTATACTCCTCTTCATCCTCTGTTAAGGAGTAAATTTTAAATGCCTGTTCTGTAAAATCCTCTATTTCACTCTTTGTAAATCTATCATTTACAAATGTGGAACCATCTTGAATAAAATAAAAATACTGCTTCTCAGAATATATAGTATCATTTAAAACCCACTTATTTGCAATGGATTTTAAAATATCCGTTAGTTCAACATTTAAAATCCCATCAACATTACATTCACAGTTTACGCCACCCTTTGTTTTAGCTGCATAAACCTTAACCCACTGAATTTTTTTATTTGATAACCTTTTAGTAATCTCTCCCCCAATAACGCTCCAGAAATCTATGGTCTCTACCTTATTTATCTTTCCAATAGAAACTTGTTGACTTCTAAAGGTTTTGTAATGCTTAACTTTATCATAACATTTTATGGTGATTCTGTTACCATCTTCATCCTTTAATGCATCAATTAGTCCTGAAAGTGTCCCCATTGCAAATATCCATACAACATTCTTTATTGAATCTTGCATCCCCTCTCCTATAGCAGCAACTGAATCTACTAGATCCTCTTTAAGGTCATTATGTTTTACTATAAAAATCCCATGGGCATATTGATTAGTTACCTTAAGTATTTTTACACTTATTCTTAGGTTTAATGAGGATATAAATAGCTCATTATTTTTTTTAACACCCTCTTTAACAATTGAATTCAATAGACTTATTGCTGTATCATCATTATTTAAAAAAGTGCTTAACTCTTTTCTATTGTATAACTCCATAAAATCTCTCCTAGAATATTACTATTTATTATAATATATTCTTAAGAAAGATTTTGGTATTATAAATTTCTATTTATTATAATAGTTTTTTAGATTTTCTAAGAGGAACTCTTCCCCAAATTGACTTGCAAGTCTATTACTACCAACAAACCACTCTTCCCCTTCTGCTTTAAAGCTTATTTTATTATCCGTAAGCTTTATTTCATATCCATGGTTTTCAAGACTTTCTATAAATTCCTCAAATGAAGTTTTGTTCTCTTTTACATCCTTAATATCCTCAATTAACTTCATCTTCCAGGATAATCCCATTTTACCTAATTGAGCAGTAGCCTGGTCAATATAAGCTCTCTTCCCATTACGCTCTATAACACTTAGCCCTTCTCTACGACAAATATTATCGCTTTCTTTCTTAAAGTTTTCTAAATCCCATTTAGAATAACCAAATTTCTTACCATCTTTAAAGCTTACACTATTAACTATAAAATGATTATGTAGATGTTCTTTATCCATATGAGTTACAACTAAAACTTCAAATTCATTGAAAACCTGTTCTGCCCATTCTAATCCAATTTCGTTGGATTTTTGAGGAGTTAACTTATCCTGTGGGTGGAAGCTTTGTATAAAATGTTTATATTGTCTTCCCTTTGTCTTCCCGTAATTTTCCTTTGTAAATTTCATTTCATCTAACACTGTTTCAGGAATACAGTTAATAGCTGATATTAATTTTTCCTCTGTTTTTTCATCATCAATTACATATCTTACAATACCATTTATTGAGTTTTTCGAATTAACTGCCTTAATAACTGCCATATTTCTCCCACCTCTCCTGAAATTTTTTCGATTTCTTCTGTGCAAACCCCTTGCTTTTTTAACTGTTGAAGTTCCCCTGTTAGTTTCTTTAATTGTATTGGTACATCTTTTATACCTTCTATTACATTTACTTCCTTATCTACGCAACATCTTAGTAAATACTCATTTTGAGTCATTTTAGATAATGCTACCTTTTCCTTTATTATTTTAAATTCTTCTTCTGAACTTCTTACTACAAATTGTTTTGGTCTTGATTTATTCATATTTTCTACTCCTAGTATATATGTTCTTTTATTTATATTATATTCGCTATACGTTTTCTTTTCAAGAATATTATATATTTTTTTTGTGGAATTTTTATCCTTAGTTCTTTTTATCAAGTGATTATTAGCATCACGTGGAGTTTGAGAATTTTAACATTACCCCATGTGATGCTTAGAAGAACTTATCTAGGGGCGTAGCAGTACTTATCTCCAACCTACAGAGCCGGGAATGTTAGAAATGGTATGGATCAGATAAAAAATGCCAGTAGAATTTTTTTCTACTGGCATTTTCTTGTATATTATTTTACCCAATTAAGAAGTCTAAAACATTCCATCCATCTGAAGTAGTTGCTTTATAAAGCTCTGTGTATCCACATCTCTTACAGCTTATTGTAATAAATTTCTTATTTTGAATATCAAATATCTTTGCAAAGTTCCCCCCAGTTGCTTGAAATTGATCATGAGTAAATTCAGTATGTTGACATTTTACACATTCAAATTGTTTCTTTTCCATAAAACCATCCCCCTTTACCTGTTAAATATATATTATCATATAAAGAGTTTATAATCAACCCTTTATATGATATATTAAAATATATTTTACATTCTATAAGCAACGTAAGTTAAGTCATAAATATCAATTATTCCATCCTTAGTAAAATCACATTCTTCTAAATATCCAGATGCCCCTTGCTTAGTATTATATTTTGAAGCAGTTGTGGCTAATGTTTCAATTGTAAACTCCTCTTCCTTAGGAAGCTTCTTCCATGCCCATGGTGATTCATCTGGATATCCATAAGTTGTCCATGATATACATTGATATTTTTCACCCTTATAATACACAAGCTCTCCACCTGTATAAACCTTATAATAATCAAATTCTTCAACATAGTCCTCAGGTCTAATTACCTTAATTCTAGTTGTAACCTTTGTTACTCCTCCATCATTGTCAGTAACAGTATAATTTATATAGTAGCTACCTAAAGCATTAACATCAACAGTACCTGATGCTTTAATATTTTTTGATACATCTCCATCCTCTTCATCTAAAGCAGTTACTCCACCTAAAATATCAAAAGGTGTTCCAATAATTATTTCTTTATTCTGCACTCCACTAAATACAGGAAGTTTATTAACTACTTCCTCTGTTGTAACAGTAATTACTCTTCTTGCAGTACCAGTTCCTCCCTTAGAATCTACAACTGAATACTCTAATGTGTAGTTACCTGGAACATTTGTGTTTACTGTTCCCTTTACTTTAATTTTACTAGATATATCTCCATCTTCCCTATCAAAAGCTGTAACACCCTTTAACACATCAAAAGCCTTACCTACTTGTACACGTCTATCCTTTACTCCTTGAATTTCAGGAATAAAGTTATGATTTGGATCTGCGAACTTCTTCCCTTCATTTGTATGCTCATATGGAGCATTTATTCCTTTATTTGCTTGAAGCGTTGAATCTCTATTAATTGACCAGAAGGAATTCATTCCAATTTCCTTATCTATTGCATGATCAGTAACTAGCTTCGTCCACTCTGGTGGAAAAATAGGGTCTGATCCTGACTCATATCCAACTGAAGTTGTAACTCCTACCTTTCTATAAGCTTCCTTATCTGTTAAAAATACACCCTTAAACTTTTTATAATATTCCTTTATTTGCTTCATTGTACTATCAATTGCTCTTACAGATCCAGTTCCATAGTTTTCCCCTGGATTTAATGCATTAGATCCATAACACATTGCCATAATATTTATCATTTTAATGTCAACACCTTCTTTTAGATATACCTCAAAAACATCCATTTGAGTTTGAGTTAATCCTGAAGGTAAAACTGGTAAAGTAAGTGTAACCTCAACTCCAGTTCTCTCTTGTAATATTTTCATTGCTTTCGCATTTACTGTATTTTCCTTAACCCCTTGTGCTCCACCTTCAATGTCTAAATCAATTCGTGTACATCCATATCCATCAACAATCTCTTGATAAGTATTAACTAGGGCATTAACATCTTCTGTTGCTTGCCACAATGCTATACCATCTCTTCCACCAAAAGAAACTATTACTTCTCCACCCATTTCTCTAAAATCCTTTATAGATTTTTTCATTCCAAGATATTGTGGATCATTACTTCCTTCGCTTAATACACTAAGTCCTGCCCAAGCCCATGGAACCTTACCATTTACAACCCCTTTTCCACTTGCTTGAATAAACGCTAAGTTAAAATACTTAATCCCTGTATCCTGTGATAACTTTGGCATATACGGTGCACCACCTGCAACATACTCTGGATCAAACCAATAATCACAGAAATCTAGGTATGGAGCAAATATTTGATCTGGAATCTTCTTTCCTTCTCCCACTCCAAAATTTGATTTCACATTTGCCTTAGATGACTGAATTGGAGAAATTACAATTCCTCCTATGCAAATCACCATAGAAAGTAAAATACATAATAATTTTTTTACTATTTTCATCCCATTCTCCCCCTTCTATAATAAACCCCATACTTTAAATAGAAATTTTGTAAAATTATGAGATTTATATTTATAATTATATCACTATGTAATATCGTGGTAAATATTTACATGCGCCATTTTATATAAATTTATCCAAAATATAATTTCCTATAGAATAAAAAAGGTATATCCTATATTATAAAGATATACCTTTTCATAACTTCTAACCTATTATTCTTCTAGCTCTCCAAAACTTATAAACTGATGATATTTTCACTACATCACCTGTTTGTGGTGCATGAATCATATTTCCATTTCCAATGTATAATCCCACATGTCCTGGATGGGTAAATACTAAATCCCCTGGCTTTAATTCACCTCTAGATACTTCTCTTCCTGAATTAATTTGCGCCCCTGTGTTTCTTCCAATATTAATCCCAGTTGCCTTCTTATAAACATAGCTTGTAAATCCAGAACAATCAAAGGTATTAGGTCCAGTTGCTCCCCATTCATAGTCCTTACCTAAATGTTTATATGCTTCATTAATTACTGCTTCAACTGATTGAGATGGTTGCCCTCCTGAATCACCTCCAGTATTTCCACCTGATGATCCACCTCCAGTATTTCCACCTGATGATCCACCTCCAGCATTTCCACCTGATGATCCACCTTGGTCATTATCATTATTTTGTTCTTGCTCTTTTATCCTAATTAATTCATTTCCTTTATTAATTGCAGCCTTAACATCATTAATTACACTTTGTGTTTTTAATTGCCTTAATATAATCTCTAATTGACTTTTCGCATCCTTTATTGCACTTAAAGATGAAGATGAGCTTGTACAAACTCTTATTAAATCCTTAACTAACAATCCCTCTTCTACAACTAAAACTTCTTTTTCATACTTCTTTGTTTCTTCTTTAGCTTGTGCTATTAATTGGTTTTGCTCATTTATTTTAACTTGAATCTCTTCTCTTTTAATTTTATTTATTTTGTCAATTTCAACTAACTCCAAAGATTTTTCTTCAAGTTCCTTATGTTTTTTATTAAGTTTTTCTTGTTTCCTTTTAATATCATTTATTATTGCTTTATCAGCCTTAGTAATTCTATTTACAGCATCCATTCTACTAAATAAATCTGAAATACTATCAGATGAGAAAATAATTGAAACAACATCAGTTTGTCCACCATTTTTATATAGTTCTCTCAATCTACCAGATACCATTTTTTGATTTTCTTCTAATTCTATTTTTGTATTCTCAATTTCATTTTTAGACAAATCAATTTCTCTATTTAATTCATCCATTTTTCTTTTATTTTCTTCTGCTTGAACAATTAAAGGTTCTATAACAACATTAAGTTCTTCTATCTTATCATGAATATCTTCTTCTTTTTTCTTTAACTCCTCATACTTTTGTTGAGCCTCAGTAACATTAGGAGTAGCCATAACATCCATATATGTAAAAGTATTTATAATTAACATATTAACTAAAACAAACGATAATATTTTTTTCTTCATTTTTGCCTCTCAAAACTACGTATTTTATTTACATTATATCATATTTTATTAAAATAATATGCATATTAAATATTATTTTTTTGTTAATATAATCCATTTTGTTTTACATTAATATTTTTGTGTCATATATTTACTAGTTAAATACTATATTGCACTGAAATCTTAATCCTCATATATCAAATATTTTTACTAAGGAGAAAATTTATGTGTACTAATGATATATTGAATGTTTGTCAGTCTAACTATGATTATTTCCTTGATAAAACTAACGTAATTGGAGTAGGACTTGGAGTAAAAGAAGTTCAAGGTGTAGAAACTCCTGAGGAATGTATTAAAATACTTGTAACTAAGAAACTTCCAATAAACCAATTAGCATCTACAGATATAGTACCTGCAAAATATAATAACTTAAGTAACAATCACGTTCTTGCTGGTGATAATACACTCCCTATTAATAGTCCAATATTACAACCAGGACTTTATGATGGTGGAAATCCAAGAACTGATGTTATAGCTAAACTATCAAAATTTGTCCCTATACAATATCTATCTGCATTTTCATTCCCAGTAAATTATGTTGACTGCGCCATTGCACAAGTAACAATTCCTTCATTTGTAAGTCCTTCAATTTATGGAATTGGTAATATTAGAGGTATAAATCTTAAACCTAATTTAGGACTTTCAGTTCAAAAAGCAGGAAGAACAAGTGCTTATACAACTGGTAAAATACTTGCACTTGGAGTAACAATGCAAGCTGGATATTCTGGAGGAAAAACAGCACTATTTGTAAATCAAATTGTTACAACCTCAATGGCCTCTGCTGGAGATTCTGGAAGCTTAGTTTTAGATAATAATAACTATGCTGTTGGATTATTATTCCAGGGTCAACATCTGTTACAGTTTTAAACCCAATTAATGCAGTTTTAACATCACTTGGTGTTTCTTTAGTATAATTAGATAGAATTTTATTATACAAAAGGAGCTGTGCACTAATTATTTAGTGCAGCAGCCCCTTTTTTTAATCAAATACGTCTTAGCATTAGGTATTGTTTGTAAAAATTAACATTATACCATTTGACTCTTAGAGGAACTTATCTAGTCCCGTAGCAGTACTTACTTCCCACATATATAGGGGAAGTGTTAGCAATTGTCTCGGTCAGATAAATTCTATAGCTTTTCACCCTTTTGAACTTTGCCAAATTTACTTTTTCTATTAAATATATATTGGGCAATAAGAAAAAGTATTGTTCCAAATATTATTGCTTTTATTGAAAAAATGCTTTTTGCACCTTCATAGTTTCCAAAATTGTGTACATTATATAATGATAAAAATGTTCCCTTTGTCAAAAATACAACAAATAAATATGAAAAACTTAAAAATATAGCCCAACCTTTATCATTTAATATAGCCATAAGTGCATATGATAATGAAAAATAATATAAACATTGACTAATTATTAGAAACACATATTTATAATCTAATTCATTATAAATAATAAATACTTCTAATAATAGTAGGATTGTCAAAATCATATACAATACTAAATACTTTATAATTGGAACTAATATTAATTTAATTCCACTAATTGGATATGTTAAGAATATTTGACCTACCTCTTCATATATACTGGAAATATAGAATATAGACCACCAACAAGAAAAAACTGGTATAAATAATTCTATTATATTAACTACCTTATTTATCTCATACCCATTGAAGGCTAACACTATAACATATACGAATATGAATAAGAATACCAACAAAGGTATGTATATCCCACCTCCTATGGAGCCAATTTGGAATTTTAATTTATTTATTTGCTTCAACATCTCCTACTCCTATAAAATTATAATATGCATCTTCAATTGTTGGTTCCACAAAATTAATATCATTACCTTTTGCTAAAAATCTAATTATACTCTTCTCACCATAACTTTTGATTGCTATAATATTCTTATCTAAAATAATTTGATTTAAATCCTTATTATCTACTTCTAACTCACAAACCTTATTTCTCATTAATTTTATAATCTCTTCATTAGAATTATGATATACTATCTTACCATTATTTATAAATGCTATTGTCTTTGATATTGACTCTAAGTCTTCAACAATATGTGTAGAAATAATAACTATATTTTCTTTAGATAGTGAATAAATTAGACTTCTAAACCTAACCCTCTCTAAAGGGTCTAATCCAGCTGTTGGCTCATCTATAATTAAAATTTTAGGGTTCCCAATTATTGCTTGAGCAATTCCAACTCTTCTTAGCATTCCGCCAGACAAACTCTTAATTCTATTGTTTTTATAATTAATCAAATTAACTTTCTCAAGTATATTATCTAACTCCTTATAATCACTTTTACCAGTTTTTAGAGTTTGTATATGCTCTAAAGCTTCAAATACTGTTATATTGTTATAAAATGTAAAATTCTGTGGAAGATACCCTATCAATTTTTTAACATTGTTCTCTTGACCTTTCTTCCAACTAATATCTCCATACTTTATTTCTCCTGAAAAATCAGTTATTAATGTAGCTATACACTTCATTAAAGTAGTTTTTCCTGCACCGTTTGGTCCTAATAACCCAAAAACGCCTGCCTCTATTTTTATATCAATACCATCTAAAGCTTGAAACTCCTTATATTTCTTTTTCAACCTACTAATTTCTAGCACTAAAATCAACTCCTACTTTAATAATAAATCAATATATTCTAATTGAACTTCTTCATTTTTAATAAGTTTTTCTAACCATTTATTAAATAAAATATCTATTTCTTCATTACTTCTACTGCTAATATATAAATTAATTTTATTATTCATCTCTACTATTTTATCATCCTTACTTTTGAATCTAATACTATCTCCATCTTTTATATCATATAATTTATAATAATAATTTTGAAAATTATAAATAAATAACTCTACACTACTATTATCTAACCCTATATTTTTCTTACTTAATATTCCATACAAAATATTTTCTAAACAAAAATCTTCTCTTAAGTTAATTTCATTATTGAGCGATATTAAAATATTTTCTTCCTCTTCTATTATTGTATAGTTAGAACCACCCTTTTGTGGTAAAGGAAGTACTAAAACTCTTTTGTAATTAGCATCAACATCTTTTAATATACTACTTATTCTATTTAAAGTTCTATCTAATATCTCTAAATTTCCATTTAAATCATTACTAAATTTGCTGTAGGATAGAGGTATTACTACTTCTTTATTATTATAATACCTACTTTCTAATAACCCAGCTACTATAAATACTCCACTGCTACTTTCTCCTTCATACATTCCTTTTTCATTCTTAGAGAGGTTTGTATATATTTTTTTATTACCTTTATAGTCTAAAAAGTACTTTATGGTATTGTTCTCAGTTATATAATTAGTTACACCTTCACTATCCATTATAGAGTGCCTTCCGCTTATAGGTATCCACGGAAAATAATTTACTAATAGTATTGCTTTATTGCTATAGTAATATTTAGGTGAACTTAACCCACTATACTTAAAATATAAATTTACCCTTTCATTCTTTTCTAGCTTACTTGTTAATTCTACAAAATCTCCTTTTTGAGTATATTTTACTTCTTCATTATTTAATAATAGTTTTTCAATTTTCAAATCCCTATATAAAGTAAAATCCAATTTATCACATTCTTCTAATATCTCAATTGTTAATTCTATTTCTACATCTAATACATCTTCATCTGATATTTTAATACTATTTTCTATTACCTTAATATTGCTCTCTTTTTTTGGTACACCTTTTATATGTGAGTAATATTCTATATCATACCTATTTTTTGATATGTTCTCATAATGCCCATTTTTATATATAAATTCAGGCTTAATGTAAATATTTATTAATACTACTCCTATAAGAATTAAAGGAATACTATTAAGCAAAAAGTATATATTTTTATTTTTTTCCTTAAAATAACTTATAATAATTAGAATTAAAATTACTAGTATTAAAACAATTAAACTGTGTATAAATCTACCATACTCAATCTCTAATCCATACAATGGATCCATTAAATAATTCGAATACTGCCCAATATTTAATTCTACTATAAGTTTTCTTAAGTCAACTACATCTGTTAATCCAATTAGTTGTGACACTTCCATATTCATAGGTCCAATAATTATAGCTGATAAAATTATTAATCCATATGCAATTACTCCATTTATTAATTTAGAAATTGCTAAACCTATTATTAAACTTATTAGAGATGGTAGCAACCAATATAAAATAGAATACATAAACCCCTCATAATAAAATACTGTATTTACATTACCCACTTTCAAATTTATTATAGATATAAAATAAAATAAAAGGTTAATCACTAATATTATTATTGTTATAAATATTATTTTTGATATCAACTTTATAATGTTACTACTACAAATTATATCAAAAATATGTTTAACTTCATCTTCATTTTTTCCAATATTATATCCAATAAAAATGAAGCTTAATATTATAATCTGTGTGAGAAAATTTGATTTTACATAAATATCCAACGTCTTAGAATTAGTGAAAGAACTTATTAACATTAAAGCCACTAATAATATTAATGGCACAAAGTTTATCTTATTTCTATAAAATAATTTAAATTCTATTTTTAGTGAACTCTTAATTTTTTCAATCATCAACAACCTCCCTATGTTAAGCAGATAACCTAATTATAACATGACTCTTTTGTAAAATATACCCTTTTGTTATTTTTTGGTTATCTTTAGGAATAACATTGTAATTTATTCTCAAATTTAAAAAGCAACTTCCGTTTCCAAGTTTTTCTTTATTATTTTGTAATATGTAATACTAAGTAAAAAGGAGCTGTGCACTAATTATTTAGTGCAGCAGCCCCTTTTTTAATCAAATTCTGGACTCTTTAAATACTCAATATCCTTTAAAATAATCTCAGGTATATCAACCCTTCTCATATAACTCCAAGCCTTTGGATGAGTAGGATGACAATTAACTGAATTATCATTAATTGTTGGCCATATATTTTCATACCATCCTGGTATAAACTCTATAACATGGAAAGAAGTCATCATTTTTTGATCTAACCTATCCTTTGGAAGAGCATAACTAAAATGATAACACTTACACACCTCATAAGGTATAAGTTGATTTTGTCCATGTAATACTCTAGTAGCTAAGAAATATTGACCAGACTCAATATCTATACAGAAGTTTGCAAGAGGATACCCCTCTTCTGGGAAGGCTGCAAGATTTCTCTTCTTAACCAATTGAATACAGTTCATAACCCACACATCACTTGGATTATCTAACATATAATCAAAACAATTTATCATATCTTCCTTTAAATAAAACTCATCACAATCAACAATTAACAGCCACTTCCCACCAAACATTTTAGCATAATAAAGACCTAGGTTTCTTTCATAGGTTTCATCCTTCCAATCCCCTTCAATTACATAAAGTTGATCCCCTAGTATTTCTTTATACCTCATTAATATTTCATAGGACCCATCAACCTCAAACTTCCCATTTGCAAGAGGATTATGTCCCCAAGGCTCCTTTGTATAAAGAACAATTATTTCATCAGCATAAGCAGAGGCATTAATAAGCCAAGCTTCAAGTAAATGCTCCTGATTAAAAATTTGACACTCAACAATTGTTTTAGGTTGTATTTGATTATAATCAGTTAAATCATACCCATGAAGTTCATTAATTAAATTACAATCCTCTTCAAACTCCTCTTCTGATGAATTATAAACCCAGTTATTTGTATCTTTATTAAGACTTTCAACTAAAGACTTAGCCGCACAAACTATTCTAAACTTATTCTTTGTAGCCTTAATACTTAAATCTAAATTATAATATAAAGACTTAAAATCCTCATTTATTCCTAAAACCTCATCATAGCATTCCTTAGAAATACAATAACAATTTCCAACAAATAAAGGGGAACAATGATCATACATTACCCTTTTATCAATTGCTGTTGGTTTAGTATAAGGTGTTTCATCAAACTCATATTCATAGAAATAGCTTTTTGTATAATCCTTATTCTCCTCATACACCTGAGAATAACTTATACCAAGCCTAGTAAATTTTTTAAAGGGATTAACTAAAGCCTTTATATCCTTTAAGTTACAATATATGTTTGGATATATTATTGTCATATGTGTATTTTCTTCATTAAAAGCATTCTTTAAATACTTATTAATAACCTTTGGTGTTAACTTTTCTTCATAATCTGAATTAATATTACTTTTACCTATAGATACTAAATATAAAGAAACCCCTTCCTCCTCACATTGTTCTATAATATCCTCTACATTTTCCTCTTCCCCTTGTTCAAAAAACTTTATAATACCATATTTCAAACATTTCACATCCTTAAAAAGACTATTACTACAAATATATAATTATCTTTCATAAATCTTTACTAATTTATTTTTTTAAAAATAGGAACCTTTATAAAAAACAAAAATATAATAATTATATGTTGCAATTAACCTTAAAAATTTCTTTTTAGGAGGGACTATGAGCAAAAAAATTAGTATTGTAATTTTAACATTTAATAACTTAAATTATACAATTTCCTGTGTGGAGAGTATACGCTCCTACACAACTGACGTGGATTATGAACTTATTATTGTAGATAATAACTCAACTGATGATACTAGAGCGTGGCTAAAAACCCAAGAAGATATTAAATACATTTTAAATGATGAAAATTATGGATTTCCAAAGGGTGTAAACATAGGGATTAACGCTACTGACGGTACCACTGATATATTATTATTAAACAATGATACTGTTCTAACTCCAGGATGGCTAAAAAAACTACAGGATACTTTATATAGTAGTGATGATATTGGAGCTGTTGGCCCTGTATCAAATAGTGTAGCTAACCAACAAGATATTAAAGCTAGCTATACTACTATTGATGAAATGCTTGATTTTGCTAAGGATAGAGAAGAAAAATTTAAGGGTGTTTTAGAAGAAAAGCATCTTTTAATTGGATATTGTTTCTTAGTTAAGAGAGAGGTTTTAAATAAGGTTGGGCTTTTAGATGAACTTTATAGTCCTGGTAATTATGAGGATTGCGATATATCCCTTAGAATTATAGATGAGGGTTATAGATTAGTACTTTGCCACGACACCTTTATTCATCACGCTGGTTCAGCCACCTTTAGAGCTTTCCCAGAGGTTTACTCATATTTTGGGGCTAACAGACTTAAGTTTGAGAAAAAATGGGGATGGAATCATGGTTTAGTATCCGACTTAAAGTTTGAAATGATTAATATGGTTCCAAAAGATTTTAGTGGAAATATTTTAGAGGTTTGTTGTGGTGGTGGAATGGATCTTCTAAAAATTAAATTTAATAATCCCAATTGTGAGGTTTATGGAATTGAGGAAGTTGATGGTGTTTCAAAACTTGCTGAAAAAATATTAAAGAAGGATGTATACCATAAAATTGAAGATTACCCTTATAATTTTGACAATAACTTTTTTGATATTATAATTCTTGGAGATGTTTTATCTTATTTAGACAATCCCCTTGCCTTCCTTAAGAATATTAAAGAGCTATTAAAGGTAAATGGAAAAATCTTTTTACAGTTTAACAATTCCTTATTTATTGGACATCTAGTTAACACACTAAATCAAGGATTTTTATCAAACTTTAATATTTCAGACTATGAGTTTAGTAAACGAGTTAAAAATCTATTAACCTTAAAGGATGTTCTATATTTATTAGGTCAAGTTGAACTTGCTCCTACTTCAATTAATGCCGCTCGTCCTCCAATTGATGAAAAAGGGGATGAATTAATTGAAAAGCTTAAAGATTTTTCTTCATTAGATGAAAGTTTAAATTATAAAACTTCTGCTTACTATATGCAAGTTAGTAAGTTTGAATAGAATCACTTGATATAGTAAGAGAGGTACATAAATAATTGTACCTCTCTTCTAATATATTTATTAACATCTAAATTATAAGTATCTCTCTAAATCCTCTAAGGAATTTAAGTCAAAAATATCCATTGCTATCTTCTCAATAGTCTCTTGAGATAGTTTTTCTATTTTTAATTTATAACAATCTGGTACTTCATTGAATTTTTTTATAAGTAACTTTATAAGCATTTCTGACTTACCTTCAGCTCTACCTTCAACTCTACCTTCAACTCTACCTTCAACTCTACCTTCTGCTTTACCTTCTGCTTTACCTTCAGCTCTCCCCTCTGCCATAGCTTCTTCTATTCTTGTTGCTTCATCATGTAATGCCATTTCACGAGCTAAATATTCTGCTCTGGCTTTTTTATCATTACACATTGTTTCTAACACATGAAAAGCTTTATCAATATTAGGATTTAACTTTATCATTTTTCTCATCTCCCCCTTTGAATCTCCTTTTATAAATGCAATCCATTTATCTAAGTCATCATACTCTTTATCTTTTTTAAGCTTTTCCATTTCTATGAAATGAATTTCCAATAAATCCGTTAACAAAAAGTTTTCTTCAACATCTTTTATTTTAAACACACTATGATATTTCTTTGTCCCTAATGTGTTAAAATCTAAAATATTTATACAAATTGTTTTTTTAAGTTTTCCATATCTCTCACTAACTTTCAACTGCTCACTATATAATTTTGCCCAATAATACAAGCTTCTCTGAGGCATATATACAGTTCTTGCCACTTGAATTTCTATATCTATATTGATATCCCCATCTATTGTTGCCCTAATATCTAATATACTTTTTTTATCTGCTATATTATCTTTTGAAAGCTCACTATTTAATATTTTTATGCTCTTAATATCAACCTTCAATACTGCTTTTAAAAAATCTATAAGAATATCTTTGTTGTTTTCATCTCCAAATATTCTTTTAAAAACATAGTCGTTTTTTACCTTCATTGAAAAATTTTTTTCATCCACTTATTTGTCCTCCAATATTTTATCCTTAGTAAAATATTTGCCCTAACTGTCTATAATTATACCATAAAACTTATAAAATTCTAAAGAAAATATTACCTAAAATCTTTCTAAAGACTTATTTTGTTAATAACAAAAAGAACCATTAAGTTTTACATTTAATGGTTCTTTCTAAACTTTACATATAATTTATTATAATTGTCTTGCTACTGTAACTAAATCATATATGTCAATAATTCCATCAAGATTTAAGTCATATTTATCCTCATAGTTTGTTTGCCCTGCTTTAACATTATATCTTTGAGCAACCTCAGCTAAAGTTACAACATCTGGTTTAGGATCTTCAACATCCCCTATATACTTCCAAGAGTTAGGGAATAAATCTGGTGCTTGTCCTGATGTCCACCAAGCTAAACACTCATATAATTTCCCTTTATATGCAACCACATCACCCTTTGTATAGCCCTTAGCTGGATCATAATCTGAATAGCTTATCTTTATTGAAACCTTAACTGGTTTAATATTTGATTCTACAGTTTTATCTCCATTTCTAAGAACAGCCTTATAATTATAAGTTCCATTAGTTTTACCTTTAATTGCATATGAGAAATCCTTAGCTTGACTTGTTATAGTTTCTGTTCCAATCTTAGTATTATTTTCATAAACATCCATAGTTGTCCCATTACTTCCTGCTGGTACTGAAACCTTAACACTATATTCTCCATTATCACTTACATTAACTGATGATGAAACTGTTGGTGCCTTTAATGTTAATTCTGGACCTACATAAACTGAAATTGGTAAAGACTCCACTTGGTCAGTGTCATTCTTAGTAACAACCTTATATGTGTAAGTTCCATTTGCCTTATTTTTAACATCATAAGTAAACTTTTGTGCAGTATTACCTGATGATGTAAATGTCTTAACCACCTTAGTTCCTTCATATAATTCTAAAGTTTTAGCCTTACTATTAGCTGGAAGGTTTACTGTTAATGTGTAATTACCATCTCTACTATCAGTTGATGAAGATGATACTACTCCACCAAGTAATGAATCTTCCTTATCTTGTGAAGCTCTGATTTTATCCCATTCAGGTTTAGAAGAAACACCATTAACTACCATATTTCTTGGTCCACCTAAAGCTCTTAATGTCATTTCACCTTCCATTAAAGTTGCTGTTCCAGGCCCAAGACCAACACCCCATTGATCAACTGTTACTGTAAAGTGCTTAAACATACCTCTTTCTTCTACCTTAATTGTAGCTCCATTTGACCATGGTGTATCCTTCATATAGAAACAACTTGGTAAATCAAACTCAATTTTAGCAGGCTTAGTTATAGCCTTACCAGTGTTATTAACAAATTGAACCTTAAAAGTATTATATGGGTGATCATAAGTATTAACTAGCTTAACCTCAAAGTTCTCCTCAGGTAAAGTATTAACCTTCTTTTCAACCTTTAAAGGACCAGCTGCCTTAAACTTATCGTTAGCAATAGTTGTTAAAGTATCACCAACCTTATATTTTCCATCAGCCCCCTTATCAAAGTCACCATCGATTTCCCAAACCATAGCACCACCAAGGTTGTTTTTGATTATATAATCAACCTTTTCTGTCATTGATTGTTCATCTTCAAAGCTTAAGAAAACCTTTTTCTTTTCATTCCAAACATAAGGTACCTTTGAAACGTCATCCCAATATCTTTCATATCCTAGAGATTTGTCCTCTAATAAGTTTTTAACATGCCATAATGGGTTTGAACCACCTGGTTCCTCTGTTCCATCTGGTAATTTATCATGCCAAATATTATCTATACCTGTTGCACCATCTCCAGCACCATCAGGAATTTTTCCTGTCCAAGCTTCTCCATATAATCCACCTGGTAATGATCCTGGTTTAACATTTTGCCACCCTCTTGTATAGTATGGAATTCCCACTACTATTTTATCAGATGAAGTTAATCCTAAATAATATCTAACTGCCCAATCTGTGCTCAGATAATTATAAGGTAATTTCCAGTATTGAATTTCTGGGTCCCTTACATCTGAGTATAGTGGTGAGTTATGAGCAACAAATCCATTCCATGAACCATGGAAGTCATATGTCATTAAGTTAATAAAATCTAGGTATTCTGTGAAATTCTCTTCTCCCATACCTGAAACAACCCATGCTGAAGCTGTTACTGCTGCTGTTACTAAATAATCTTTTCCATCAACTACTGATGCCTCATCTATTTTTTGTCTTAGTACTTTTAACATTTCCATGTAGTTTTTATAAACATCTTTTCTATATGGTTTTGCAAGATCAAAATCCTTTGGATTTCCTGCATCTTCTAAAGCTGTAGGATATTCAAAGTCTATATCTACCCCATCAAATCCATATTGTCTAATAAAATCTACACATGAATTAGCAAAGGTTTCTCTTCCTTGTGGAGTGCTTGTCATTGTGTAGAATCCTTCTGATTCTGCCCATCCACCTACTGATATAAGTGATTTTACATTTGTATACTTTTTCTTATAAGAGTTAATTACATTAAAGTGACCCTTATATGGGAAATCATTTGTTTGTCCTGGGAATACTTCCTCAAGAGCTGCCTTTTCATTTCCTAATCCTATTTTGTTTGTTTGTGGATTTACGTGAGCAAAGGCGTAATTTATGTGTGTAATCTTATCCCATGGCATCATATCTGCTGTGTAATATTGATTTTGCTCATTTTTATAAGCCCAATCTGCAAAATATGCTACAAATCTTCTCTCTTGTGTTTTAACTGTTGATTGTGTTTCAATCTTTGGTATTTCTTTTGTTGTTTGTTCTGCTCCAGCTTGTGTTGGAACAATTGAAATTGCTAGAGCTGCTAGTGCAACTAAAGCACAAACTCTTTTTCTTATCCCTTTCATTCTACCCCTCTTTTCATATTATTCATACAATAATTTTACTCCTACTGAATACGTAATCAAGCTAAATCATAACAATAATTTTGACATATTATACCTTATATGTAATATATTTTTAATTATGTTATAGTGTCATTAAATTTTAAGAGAATCAATTTAAAGTTCTAGTGTTTGTATGATAATTTAAACGTCAAAAAGGGTAGGAGAAACCTCCTACCCTAAAAACTCATTAGTATTTTTATAATATCTATTTATATGGAGTAATATATAACTAAAATCTACAATATATTCTCTAAAGCTTATACTACATCTACTACATTAATTCTCTTTTTTCATTCTTAAGATTTCTTCCTCAGTCAACTTTGAGTACTTAATTATCTTTTCAATTGGCTCATTATCTTTAAGCATTTCTTTTGCTACTTTCACTCTCTCCTCTGACTTTCCTTCTTCTCTTCCTTCTTCTATACCCTCAATCTTTTTTCTAATAATGTCTTTTCCATTGATTTAACAAAATTTGCTGTCATATCTTCAAATCCCTCCCTTGATGTTAATAATATATCTTCATCATCCTTAATATTTTCTTTAAATAAATTTAGTATAAGTACTTGCCAGTATTATATAAAAGCATTCATTAAAACTCAATATTTAAAGTTTTAGTTATCAATTCCTTTAAATAATCCCCCCTAATCAGTTCAGTATCTGTATATATTTTTATCTGATCGCTACCCTCGCTAACACTCCCACCTCTACAGGTTGGAGCTAAGCACTGCTACGCGCCTAGATAAGTTCTTCTAAGCATCAGATGGTGTAATGTTAAATTTCACAAACTCCACCTGATATAAATGCTAAGATAAGAATGTACAAAGTGACTAATATTTTTATGTATAATACTAGGTAAAATTTAACACAGTATTAATGGTGATGAATATGACTTATACAATAAACATTAATACTGAAATAAATTTGAAATCAGTTGAAGATTTACTTAAACTTAAAATTTTGATTTAGGTTAATAATTTGGATAAACCCAATTTTAGTGCAATAGCAAGAGGGTTAGGAATAGATAGAAGAACAGCAAAAAAGTATTATGATGGAAATATTAAAAAGGATAGAAAACCTAAGAAATCAAAAATAGATGCTTTCTATGATATCATTTCGGACCTGCTTTCAGCAGAAACTAAGCAAATATTCTATTATAAATCTCATCTTTATAGATATTTGGTTAGAGAAAAGGGGTTAGATTGCTCAAGGAATGATTTTAATTATTATATTTTAAAACATGAAAACTTTGCAGAATACTTTAAACCAAAGAAAAAAAGAGATGCTGTAAAATCAGAAACACCTTTTGGAAAACAAGCACAATTTGATTGGAAAGAGGACTTGAAGTTTTATTTTAAAAATGGTGATGAATTTATTTTCAACGTCGGTAGCTTGATATTATCAGCTTCTAGATTTAAATATTGGGCAGTTTGCCCTGCTAAATCACAACCATACTTATTTGATTTTTAGCTAATGCTCTGGAATCATTAGGAGGAGTTCCGGAAGATATATTTATAGATAATGCATCAACTATGATGGATAATGCTAGAACTGAACGTTCTGCCGGTAAAGTTAATCCTAAATTTCAGCAATTTGCCGATGACTTTGGATTTAATATAGTCCCTTGCGTTAGAGCAAGGCCAAATACTAAGGCAAAGGTTGAAAATCCTATGCGAGTTATAGATGAAATAATGAGTTATAATGGCTTACTTGATAACGAAGAACAGTTATATGAAAAAATGTAGCAGATAACTAACGAAGCTAATTCAAGGATATGTCAGGCTACAGGACTTCCACCAATTTTAGTATTTAAAAAAGAGAAAGAACATCTTTTACCACTACCCAATGATAAAATATGTTCTTACTATAAAAACACAACAATAAATGCGAAAGTCAACTCAAATTCACTATTTCGCTATAAGGGAAATATGTACTCAGTCCCTATTGATTTTATCAGTAAAAATATTGTTGCTAAGATTATTGATAATAATCTATATGTTTATTATGGCCCAAAATTAATAACTTTACATACAATTTCTAATCAAAAAGTAAATTATCATGAAAATCATCATTTAGCAATGATGGGATTAACATTTAAAAATTCAGATCAAGAAGATGTTAAGGATTATGCAGCGAAACATTTAGAGGAGATGAGAAAGTTTAATGAACAGTTATCAACAGTTACAAGAGAACTTACGTGAGCTAAAATTAACACAGATGAGTCTTCAGATAGATGATTATATTAATAAAATAAATGATCATAAAACAAGTATTGTAGATGCTTTGTGTGAATTAACTAGTAAGGAAGTGGAAGTTAAGAATTTTAATGCAGCACATGCTATGGTTAAAGTAGCTGGGTTTCCGCACCTGAAAGGATTAAAAGATTTTGACTTTGAGTTTCAGCCTAAAATAAACAAACAACAATTTTTAGATTTTGAAAGTTTAAGGTTCTTAGACAACAAACTTGACGATAGGATAAAACATTTTGGTAAATATAAGCTTCTTATAATTGATGAAATCGGCTATTTACCTATTGGTGAGCAAGAGGCAAAAATGTTTTTTCAGCTTATAGATAGGCGTTATGAAAAGAAAAGTACAATAGTTACTAGCAATATAAACTTGTCCGATTGGAATCAAATATTTGTAGATAATATGCTGGCTAGTGCTATTTTAGATAGACTTGTCCATCATTCTACTATTGTTAATATTCTAGGAAACTCTTATAGAACTGCTACTGCATTATCCAAAATAGCAGATAAAAACAACTGAACAATTGTACATAAAAATGTTGGCACAATTGTTCAAAAAAGTCTTGACATTAATATCTCATTAGCCCTCTCAATTCGCTCACTTTCCTTCATGCTTTCTGCCTTGCATTTACAAATTCTTTTTACACGTCTAATCCTGCCATTAAGCTCTATATCCTTCTCAATAAAATCATTGCACTTCTCACATACCATCAAAGAACCCTGTAAGTCCGTCTCCCCTA
>JBOFVP010000397.1:0-1234 GCA_051653165.1 Clostridium sp. | reverse complement strand
CACTTTAATTTTTCTATTTAAAAGTTCACAAAGTAATATTGTAGTAATAGACACTTGAGTAGTATCTATTACTAAAGTATTTACTTCTGATAAGTGAACCATTTTTATATCTTCATTTCTTACAATTAAATAATTGTTTTTATAGCTTAGTTTGCACTTTGATGATATAACTAAGGTTCTCCAACTCATATTAGTACTTTACCTCCTTTCTTATTAAACCTGTATGAGATTCATATACAAATACCATATCACTTACATCTTTATTACTCTTGTTTTCAATTCTACCCTCTCGTTTAAATCCTCTATCTCCTTTTTCCTTTAATAAGAGAATATTTGCACACTCCGAATTTGCCTTTGTCAATTTTAATATTTGATTAATTATCAATAACTGCTCTTTATCACTTAATGAAATAAATTTTTCTCTTTTTTCTTTTAACTTGTTTAATGTAGCCTCATATACACTATAATGCTCTTCAATTTTCTCAATTAAGGTATTATATATTTTTATTAAGTATTCTGTTCTCTCCTCATCCTTTAACGATTGCCACTTTTTATTATTATTTAAAATGGAAATTGAATTGTATATGTCCTTTGGTAATATTAATTGCTTTGCATTACACCAATCATTAGAAGATGTTATATAATATTCATGCCCCTTATAAACTATTTTCTGATATTTAGGAATTATTTCTTTTATAACTTCAACGTCTTCATACCCAATTGATTCAAAATATTGCTTTAGTTTCTCCCTATCCCCATTAATGCTTTCTTTAAACATAATAGGAACTCCAACTAACCTCTTATTCCTCTTTCCTTTTTGAGTAAATTCTATAATTGAATAATATGACTGCTCAATCCCATCATAATATCCATATTTTTCAGGGAGTAAAATTTGATTCTTGTTATTTTTTAATGGTATTTTACTGTTTTTAAGTATTCCATCACTTGGCTTCTTTTTTCTTGTTACTTTAAATAACTCTCCATCATTTATCTCAGTTTTTCTAACTACAAAAGCATCATTATAATCAAATACTTTTTTAAATTTTGCTATTTCTTCGTTAGCATTCCATATAACCTCACCATCTACAATATAGTCATTAAACATTGAAGACAGTATAAATCCATACTTACCTTTTCCATTGTACTCCTTCCTGTATTCTTTATATTCCTCATAAATAAACTCTTTATCTAATGAAGGAAACCTCCTTTTAACATAACTTCCTACAACAGCAAC
>JBOFVP010000396.1:0-2284 GCA_051653165.1 Clostridium sp. | reverse complement strand
CAGAACAAACTATTTTTGATGTAAAAGGTGACTTAGATATTAAAGTTTTTGAAGAAACATTTAATTGCTTAATTGAAAAATATGATATTTTTCGTACAGCATTTGTTTACAATAAACTAGATACCCCTAAGCAAGTTGTTTTAAAAAGTAGAAAAATTAACGTTGAAGTATTGGACCTACAGCATATGGAATCTGATGATGTAGAAGATAAGTTACAAGAACTTTTAAAGGAAGATAAAATCAAAGGATTTGACCTTGAAAAAGATACTTTATTAAGACTTACGATATTAGCTCCTTCAGAGAATAGATATAAGATTGTTTGGAGTTTCCACCATATAATAATGGATGGTTGGTGTATAGGATTATTATTAAAGGATATAGTTAGCATATATGAGAAGTTAATTTCAAATAAGAGAGTAGAAAATGTTCAGGGGTATAATTATGGTCAATATATAAAATGGTTACAAAAACAAGACCTTAATACTGCCTTAGATTCTTGGAAGGAGTATTTGAAAGACTTTGATAAAGCATCTATTCTTATTGAAAATGCAAATAAGAATGATGGATATGAACATAAAGAGTGTAAAATAGACCTGAATTTGTCTCACTTGCAAAAGGTTAGAGAACTTACAAGAAAATATGGAATTACTGAGAGTACATTTTTTCAAACTGTGTGGGGAATATTATTGCAAAAATTCAACAATACAGAAGATGCTATTTTTGGAACGGTTGTTTCAGGTAGAACAGCTAACCTACCTCATATAGAAGATATAATAGGGTTATTTATAAATACATTACCATTAAGAGTAAAAGGTGATAGCAGTTTATCATTTATACAATTAGCCAAAAATGTTCAAGATAAATTTAACGATGTTAGAAAGTACGAGTATACACCACTGACAAGTATTCAAAAGGTTTCAGAAGAAAATCAAAATTTAATTAACTCACTTTTTGTATATGAAAATTACCCAATAAGTGATCTGTTAAGTGAGTTAAAAAGAGAGAATAAGTTAGGTTTTATTATAGAGAATATTCATTCAATAGAACAAACTAGTTATGATTTTAATATTATTATAAATCCAAATAATGAAATGCCAGTGGAGTTTAAGTATAATGAGAATATTTATTCACAGGAGATTGTAGCAGTTATTTCTGAAACATTAATAAAAATAATTTCACAAGTTACAGAAAACGTAGATATTTTATTAAAAGATATTGAAATAGTTCCACAATCTATGATTGAGAATATTGATAGGCATATGAATTTTGAAAATTCTAATTATCCAACAGATATCTGTATAAGTGAACTTTTTGAAAAAATGGTAGAAAAATTTCCAACAAGAATTGCAACTATTTATGGTGAGGATGAAATCACTTATGAAGAATTAAACAGAAGAGCCAATAAGGTTGCTAGAAAATTACGACAGTTTAACATTCTAAATGATGAAATTGTTGGGATTATGTTAGATCGTTCAATAGATATGGTTGTTAGTATTATTGGTGTTTTAAAAGCTGGTGGGGCTTACATGCCAATAGATGTTGATTATCCAGAAGATAGAAAACAATATATGGTTGATGATAGTAAAACAAGAATCATTATTACAGAAGAAAAATATTTAAAGGAAGTCCAATGGGATAATGATACTATATATCTTTCAAGGGTTATTGAGTCAAATATTGATAATACTAATATTAAGTGTATAAATTCTCAAAGTGATTTAGCTTATATAATTTATACCTCAGGTTCTTCAGGAAAACCAAAAGGTACAATGATTGAACATAAAAATGTAATAAGGCTTTTATTTAACTCAGATTTTATGTTCGATTTTGATGAAAATGATGTTTGGACTTTAGCCCATTCTTTTTGTTTTGACTTCTCAGTTTGGGAGATGTATGGAGCATTGTTAAATGGTGGCAAGTTGGTTTTACTTCCTAAAAAAGTAACCATTAGTCCAGAAAGATTAGTTGAAGTATTAGAAGAGCAAAAAGTAACTGTTTTAAATCAAACGCCAGTATCATTCTATGGAATAATAGATGAAGCAATTAAGAGAGATAGTGATATTTCCTTAAAATATGTAATTTTTGGAGGAGAAGCACTTACACCTATAAAGTTAAAGCCTTGGAGGAGTAAATATCCTGAAACACATCTAATTAATATGTATGGGATTACAGAAACAACAGTACATGTAACCTATAAGGAAATATTAGAAGAGGATATAGATAAAAATGTAAGCAATATAGGAAAGCCAATTCCCACATTATCAGTATATATACTAGATAAACA
>JBOFVP010000395.1:0-3257 GCA_051653165.1 Clostridium sp. | reverse complement strand
ATATATCGTGATTATCATTGTTACAACTAAATTCACTTGGATACTGAAGATATTCAAAGCCTTTAATGCCATTAAACATCGTGTAAATTCTTTTTTGATTAAAATCCAAAATATATCTTAACGTAAAATAGTTTATTTTACATTTAAATTTAGGTTCAAACTTATAAAATGTTAAATTGTCTTCTATCATACTGCTTAATATACCTAATCCATAAAAGTGAGTATTTATATTCCCCTGAATCTCATCTAAATATGAAATTGCATATCCTATATTAGTAATAGCCATATTATCGTTATATATTTTATTTTTATACTTGCTATATATACTATTTATTTTATCGTTAATTATAGTCATATTATTCCGTATACCATTCACTATAAATTCTCCTTTTACTGTTTAATTGTAACTATACTCCACTTATATTTTCCTATCACTAAAATTAGTTATAATCTCGTACACTATATTTATTACTACAAACAGGGAAGTTAGTGCATCCATAAAATTCTCCATATCTTCCCTTTCTCTTAACCATGTACCCACCACAAACTCTACACTTAATTTGATTATTGATAATTTCAATATTATTAATAGTTGACTCACATCTAGGATAATTAGTACACCCTAAAAATTCCTTATTACTTGAACCCTTTCTTATAACCATAAGTCCACTTTGACATATAGGACATTTAGGATTATCTAGAATAGTTTCTTGCCTATTTTCTACCTCCAATTCAATACCTTGTTCCTTCATCAATTCTTCAATAAAAATTGATTTATTTCTTATATCAGTTACTAAATACGTAGTATTCTTAGTTCTTGTGATTGCTACATAGAACAGTCTTCTTTCTTCATCATACTCATACCCTCCCCCTGGAGTTAGAACCAACGATAGGATAGAGTCATTGGATATTTTATTAGGGAATCCTGTTGTCTTATTCTCTAAATTAATAACTATAATATTATCAGCTTCTAATCCCTTAGATCTATGCGCCGTAAATAATGATACCTTTAATTTAGGGTATTTAGTACAAGCTAGTATAATTGCTTTTCCTTTTTGTTTTAGGCTTAATATCCCACTACTATTTAACCCATATAAATTTATAATATCCTTATTATTTCTACTAACTATCATTATCTCTGCTTCGTCACCATTTATATCTACAATTTCTTCAATAGCCTTATCTATTTGCTCTTGAGCTTTTGAAGTTTCATAACCTAAAATTCTAATTGGCTTACTATTATGTTTATCTGATTTCAAATCTTTCTTAATTTGATTAGGATTTTTCACTACAAACTTAGCAGCTATATCTATAAGCTCTTGAGAGTTTCTATATGTCTTTTCTATCATTAATAACTCATAATATGCTACATACTCTCCAAACTTAGTAAATAAGTTTATATCACTACCTGCGAACCTGTAAATCGATTGCCAGTCATCACCTACACACATCAACTTAGCTCCAGTCTTATTTCTAATGGCATTGATAAGATTGAATCTACTCATTGAAATATCTTGATACTCATCTATGATAATATATTTGTATTTTAATGTTATCTTACCATCTTTAATTATCTCTGTTGCTTCATTAATCATGTCATTAAAATCTATTTCTTTTTCCTCTGCTAATGTATTCTGATACTCATTATAAATAGGTACTACTATATCTAAGAATAACCTCGTTCTTTCACATAGAAAACTTGAATTCATCTTATTAGTCATCTTATATAATTCAGAGAAATTGTCATTTTTATATCCATTAGATTTAAATAAATTAATGAAAGTACTTATTAGTTTTTTGAATTCAATTAAGTATTCATCTTGATTTTGACCATATACTTTATTATATATTTCTTCAAATGCTACCTGTTTAAACTCAACATCCTTTTCTTTCAGCTTTTCTTCAAGCTTTTCTAATAGCTTACCTTCTTTATTATAATAAGAGTAAGTTTCAATCAGTGTAGTCCCGTTCTTTTTATGTTGTTCTCTTTTCCATTTGATGCCATCTATATATTTTTTCTCTTCAATTTCAGTAAGCCAAGGCGTTCTATACTCCTTTGTAATCCCAAAATGTTCAATGTATAGACCATATTCAGGTAAATAGAAATCTGGTCTATATTGCTTCTTATATTTATCATCTGATTCAAATGGATACTTATACTCATATACATACTCTATTCCATTTAGATACAAGCAATTTGCAATCATTACTTCTTCCAAACTCTTTACTCTCTCTCCATTAATAGTTTTATGGTCTAGCTTTAAATCATTTATCTTATTATCAAACTCTACTTTTTCCATCTTACTTTTAATAGTTTCTAAATCTAAATTCTTAGTTTCATCGTAATATTCCCCAAGATCATTAAATTCCTCCAAGTCTTTAGGTACACTTAGATAATACGTTAAGAACATAATAACTGCTCTCATAGCATCTGCATTACGTTTAATCTTATCTTTAAAATAACTATCTATCACACTACCCATTAAGTATTCTTCGGCTACATCTGGTCTATATTCTCTACCTTTTGAAATTATATTTAATCCAAGTTTATGAAATGTTTTAACATCAACATTTATATCCAACTTCTTTGATATTCTCTCAAACATTTCTTCTGCTGATTTAGCTGTAAATGATATTAATAATATATCCTCTGGATTAACTCCCTTACGATCTACAAGATACTTTACCTTTGCTGAAATCGTAAGTGTTTTACCACTACCTGCACCAGCTATAACTAGGTTGCTATCTTCATCTGTCACAACGGACATTCTTTGTTGATTATCTAAAGATTTCCCATCAATATTACTTAATAAATCCTTACTTTCAACTAATTCCTTATCTATATATTCCTTGTTCCATTCCTTTCGTTTATCTTCAAGTACTGGATACAATTCTCTAAACTTATTAATGTTATTAGTACGAATCTTTTTAAATCCTTTAGTTGTAGCTAACTTAAATGCTTCTCTATATTTACTTTCAATGTTAACTCTCATAGAGTATGTAAAATAGCTATTTCTTAAAACCTCTAATTCGTTAATAAATTTATCTATAAGGCTTAAAACTTCTTTTGTACTATCCTCATTTTTAAACTTTTTTATCTTCATATTATAGAGAGTAAATCCAACTCCACCTATAATTAATACCATAATAATTAAATACATTCTCATATACTCCCTTAACCACTTGTTATAATATTCCTGCCATATAATATTAACATAATATGTTGTTTTAATATAGTTTTCCTTTTAGTTAATAGC
>JBOFVP010000394.1:0-16057 GCA_051653165.1 Clostridium sp. | reverse complement strand
CAAAGAAGATATGTTGAATCATTATCGGCATATGCAAGACAGTTTTTAGGACAAATGAATAAGCCAGATGTAGATTATATTGAAGGATTATCACCAGCAATTTCAATAGATCAAAAAACAACAAGTAAAAATCCAAGGTCAACAGTTGGAACTATAACAGAAATTTATGATTATCTTAGATTACTATATGCAAGAGTTGGAACACCTCATTGTCCTAAGTGTGGTAAAGAAATAACAAAGCAAACAGTAGATCAAATTGTAGATAAGGTTATGAGTTTAGGAGAAAAGAAAAAACTTCAAATACTTTCACCAGTTATTAGAGGGAGAAAGGGAACTCATGAAAAAGTTATAGAAAATATAAAGAAAAATGGGTTCGTTAGAGCTAGAATAGATGGAGAAATATATGATTTATCTGAAGAGGATATAAAGCTAGAGAAGAATATAAAACATTCAATTGAAGCTGTTGTAGATAGAATTGTAGTTAAAGAAGGAATAGAAGGTAGACTAACAGATTCCTTAGAAACGGCATTAAAGATGGGAGAAGGACTTGTAATAATTGATGTAATAGGTGAAGAAGAAATGCTTATGAGCGAAAATTTTGCTTGTGCAGATTGTGGGATAAGTATTGATGAACTTGCACCAAGATTATTTTCATTTAACTCTCCATTTGGTAAATGTGATGTATGTGATGGTCTTGGAAACCTAATTGAAATAGATCCAGATTTAATAATTCCTAATAAAGATTTAAGTGTATTAGATGGTGCAATTGCTACATGGGGTGATGGAAGACTAAAAGAAGATTCTTGGAGTTTTGCTATTATGAAATCCTTAAGTGCTGAATATAAATTTGATTTAAGCACTCCTATAAAAGAGCTACCAGGCAAAATAGTTGATATATTATTATATGGAACTAAGGGTAAGAAACTAATAGTTGATTATGTTAAAGAAGG
This sequence comes from Clostridium sp., assembly GCA_051653165.1. Taxonomy (GTDB): domain Bacteria; phylum Bacillota; class Clostridia; order Clostridiales; family Clostridiaceae; genus Clostridium. The sequence goes on along the minus strand of JBOFVP010000394.1, from coordinate 15,107 downwards.
TGTAAAAGCTACATATTCATATGCATATGAAGGAGAAATCAACAATTTACAAAGAAGATATAGAGAGACGAATTCAGATTATATGAAAGGTGAAATAGAGCAATACATGAGTAATAATCATTGTCCTAAGTGTAAGGGGGCAAGATTAAACAAAGATGCATTAGCTGTAACTGTAGGAGAAAAAAATATATATGAATTCACAAACTTATCAATAAAAGAAGAACTTGAATTTATTCAAGGAATAAATTGGAGTGAAAAGAATAAAATTATAAGTGAACAAATAGTAAAGGAAATAGAAGCAAGATTAAAGTTTTTACTGAATGTAGGATTAGATTACCTAAATCTTTCAAGAAGTTCGGGAACTTTATCAGGTGGAGAATCTCAAAGAATAAGACTTGCTACTCAAATTGGATCAGCTCTTATGGGAGTACTATATATACTTGATGAACCTAGTATTGGATTACATCAAAGAGATAATGACAGGTTAATTAGTACATTAAAGAATTTAAGAGATGTTGGAAATACTGTAATAGTAGTTGAACATGATGAGGATACAGTAAGAGAGGCAGATTTTATAGTTGATATTGGTCCAAGAGCTGGTGAACATGGCGGGGAAATCGTGGCAGCAGGAACATTAGAAGAAATAAAAAAGAACGAAAAATCTATTACAGCTCAATATTTAACAGGGAAAAAAGAAGTTAAAACACCTGAGAATAGAAGAAAAGGAAATGGAAATAAAATATCAGTTAAAGGTGCAAAAGAAAATAATCTTAAAAATGTAAGCATGGATATTCCACTAGGAACATTAACAATGATAACTGGTGTTTCAGGTTCTGGAAAGAGTACCTTAGTTAATGAAATTTTATATAAAGGATTAAATAAAATCATTAACAAAAGTAAAAATCCAGTTGGAAAACATAAAGAAATAACAGGCTATGAAAATATAGATAAAATAATTGATATTGACCAAAGTCCGATAGGAAGAACACCAAGATCAAATCCAGCAACTTATACAGGAACATTTGATATAATAAGAGAATTATTTTCTACTACTAATGAAGCAAAAATGAGAGGATATAAACCAGGAAGATTTTCATTTAATGTTAAAGGTGGAAGATGTGAAGCTTGTTCGGGTGATGGAATAATAAAAATAGAAATGCAATTTTTATCTGATGTATATGTTCCATGTGAAGTTTGCAAAGGAAAAAGGTATAATAGAGAAACATTAGAAGTTAAATACAAAGGAAAAAATATTGATGATATATTAAATATGACTGTAGAAGAGGGATTAGAATTCTTTGAAAACATTCCAAGAATAAAAAACAAACTTCAAACTTTATTTGATGTTGGATTAGGATATATTAGGCTAGGGCAACCTTCAACACAATTGTCAGGAGGAGAAGCGCAAAGAATAAAGTTAGCCTTTGAGTTATCTAAGAGAAGTACAGGGAAAACATTATATATCTTAGATGAACCTACTACAGGACTTCATATTGATGATGTTAATAGATTAATAGAGATACTTCAGAGATTAGTTGATGGTGGTAATACTGTCGTAGTAATTGAGCATAATCTGGATATGATAAAATGTGCTGATTATATAGTTGACCTTGGTCCAGAAGGTGGGGATAAGGGAGGATCAATAATAGCAAAAGGAACTCCAGAAGATATTGTAAAAGTAGAGGCTTCATATACAGGAAAATATCTAAAGAAATTATTATAGTAATAGTTAATAATTCTTATATTTTCCTTAAGTAATAAAATTTAATATGAATAAAGTCTATATATGATGTATAATCATATATAATAAATTAATTCAGAGGTGAAAATATGGGCTTTTCTAAATTGATGATAGGAGTATTTGGGATAATATTTATAGTTATTTTATATTTGATAATATACTACTCTTTGAAAATTATGTATAAAGATGTTAAAGGTGGAGGAAAGAAAAAGTCCCCAACAGGATTAAAAAGAAACTTTGGAATAGAAGTAATTGAAACTACAGATGGGTCAGGAATCAAAGAGGGAAGTGTATTCCCAATAAGAGATTCAATAACAATAGGAAGAAGAGATGATAACTCAATCGTAATCCAAGATGGGCATATTTCAAGTAACCATTTAAAAATAATAATTAAAAATAATATAGCATACTTAGAGGATTTAAATAGTACTAATGGTACTTTTGTTAATGGGGAAAGAGTAACAGGAAGAGTTAAACTATTCCCAAAAGATGAAATTAGAGTAGGAAATTCAGTATTTAAGGTGCTAATTTAGGAAGAGGTGATTTGGTGCGAGGAAACAAGAAAGAATTTAAACTACTAATTTTAGCATATACACTATGTCTAGCACTATTCACTAACCTAGCTATTATTAAAGATCCTATTGATAAAAATGCATTAACAATAGGAGTTGCACTATGTATAATCATAGGAGTCGCACACTTTGTAATAAGAAGGTTTTATCCAGATGGTGATAAGTTTATACTTACATTTTCATGTATATTATCCATAGTTGGTATAGCAGTTTTATACAGAATTGATTCAGCAGATGCATTTAAACAGATGATTTGGTTTGTTTTAGGAATAATAGCATTTATATTAATAGTTGTGCTATTGCCAGACTTAAAGAGTTTTGGTAAATATAAAAAAGTATTTTTAGTAATAACTGTAATATTTATGCCAATGGCACTTATATTTGGTGAGGAAGTGTATGGTGCTAAAAACTGGATCATTCTAGGTGGATTTAGTTTTCAACCATCAGAATTTGCAAAAATAGCATTGGTATTATACTTATCATCAGCTATGATGAACTATGAGGATAAAAAAAGTTTTAAAGAAGATTTTAAACAATTAATAGAGCCTGCGCTAGCAGTAATGTTTTCGCTAATATGCTTGGTTTTACAAAGAGATTTAGGTTCAGCATTAATCTTCTTTGGAATTTCAATAACAATGGTATTTGTTGCGACATCTAAAAAGAAATACGTATTTACTGCATTAGGGTTATTTGGTGCAGGATGTGTAGTAGCATACAATTTATTTGGGCATGTTAGAGATAGAGTATTAATTTGGAGAGATCCATGGGCATATGCAAATGAACAAGGATTCCAAATAGTTGAAGGATTATACTCAATATCATCTGGAGGTCCATTTGGAACCGGGTTAGGTCAAGGATATCCAGGATTTGTACCAGTAAATAAAAGTGACTATATCTTTGCAATTATATGCGAAGAATTAGGAATGGTATTTGGAATAGGAATAATGATATTATTCTTCTTACTTTTCTATAGAGGAATAAGAGCATCATTTATTACTAATGATAATTTTACTAAATTAAATGCAGTAGGATTTAGTACAATGATAGCTTGCCAAGTGTTAGTTATTATAGGAGGAATCTTTACTTTAATACCATTAACAGGGATTGCTTTACCACTAGTAAGCTATGGTGGTACTTCTATGCTTACAATATTCTTTGCTTTAGGAATACTGCAAAAGATATCGGAGGAGGGATAGAGGATGGATAATAACAATAATAGTATAAAGCAAGTGATGATAGTGTTTTTATTTCTATTAGTAGGATTAATAACTTATATAGCATATTTTCAGGTTTTTAAAGCTCCAGAAATTGCGTCACATAATGGTAACAGAAGATTATGGGCTAAAAGAAATGAAGTTTTAAGAGGTACTATATTTGATAGAGATGGAAATGCACTTACTAAAAGTGAAAGGGATACAACTTTAAATCAAAAAAGGGAGTATGTACACCCAGAGTTATATGCACATGCTCTAGGCTTTGTTAATCCAGTTTATGGACTATCAGGATTAGAGAAAACCTATGATGAAGAATTATCAAGTTATAGTGGAGTATCAAATAGTGTTAAAAACTTATTAAAAGATTTTAATGTAGATAAATTTATAGAATCATTTAAAAATAGAAATGAAGAGAAAAATAAAATTGGAAATAGTATAAAAACAACCTTAGATACAGATATACAAAAGGCTGCATTTGATGCACTTGGAGATAATAAAGGAGCAGTAGTAGCATTAAACCCTAAAACAGGAGAGGTATTAGCAATGGTTTCAAAGCCAACGTTTAATACAAATGATTTAGAAAGTGCTATGAAGCAAGAAAATCAAAAAGATTTTCCGCAACTAAACAGAGTTGTAAAGGGAATGTATCCTCCTGGATCAACATTTAAAGCAATCACAACAGCAAGTGCATTGCAAAATATACCAGGAGTAGAGAATAAAACATTTCTTGATGATGGAAAGATAACTTTTCCAGATGGAAAAACACTAAGTAACGCTAATGGAGCTGTTTATGGTAATGTAAATTTGAAAAAGGCATTTACAGTATCAAGTAATGATGTTTATGGTGAGTTAGCAATGGAACTTGGAAATGATAAATTAAGGAAAACAGCAGAGGATTTCGGTTTCAACAAAGATATTCCAGCTAATGGGTTTTATATTGAAAATAGTAGATTTCCTAAGTTAGATAAGAATCAAATTGGAAATATAGCACAATCTGGAATAGGTCAAAGCGAGATTCTAGCTACACCTATTCAAATGGCTCTAGTAGCTAGTGGAATTGCAAATGACGGGATTATAATGGAACCTAAGCTAGTTAATGAGGTAGTAGATAAGGATGGAAATTCTGTTAAGAAAATACCATCAAAAGAATTTACAAAAGCAATATCAAAAGCGGATTCAGATACAATAACAGATTATATGAAAGCGTTAGTAGATGGAAATATAAATAGTAAGTGGCCATTTTTCAAAAATACAAACACAGCAGGAAAAACAGGAACAGCAGATGTAATGTTAGAAAATGGAACATTAGCTAAACCACATTCATGGTTTATAGGTTTTGCACCAGCAAATGATCCAGAAATTGCAGTAGCAGTTATAGTTGAGAATGGTGGATATGGAGCAGTAGCAGCGGCGCCAGTAGCAGGAAAAGTAATAAATGCTGCATTAAATAAAAACTAATAATAAATAAAAAAATAGGATATATCGGAATATAACAATTTAAAAGTTTTTATGTTTTGGTATATCCTTATTTTACAGTGGAGGTGAAGCATGTTTGATTTTGAATATCAGCTAAAAATATTACCTGAAGATCCTGGAGTATATCTTATGAAGAATTCCCTAGGAGAAGTTATTTATGTTGGTAAGGCTAAAAAGCTAAAAAATAGAGTAAGACAATACTTTCAAAACTCAAAGAATCATTCAGAAAAAGTAAGGGCAATGGTTAAGAATATTGCAGAGTTTGAATACATAGTTACAGATTCAGAAATGGAAGCACTTATATTAGAATGTAATCTAATTAAGAAATATAGTCCTAAATATAATATAGCCTTTAAAGATGATAAGTTTTATCCATTCATTAAAATAACAACTAATGAAGATTTTCCAAGGGTATTTGTCACAAGAAATTTTGCACGAGATGGGAATAAATATTTTGGACCATATACAGATGGGTCAGCAGTTTATGAAACTATAAATCTTATTAGAAAAGTATTTCCTCTGAGAACATGTAAAAAAAGCATAGAAGTAGGTGGTGAACTTACAAGGCCTTGCCTAAACTATCACATAAAAAAATGCACATCACCATGTGGAGGGCATATTACACAAGAAAAGTATTTAAGTATCATTAATGAAGTTATTGATATACTTAATGGTAAGGATAAAACTATAATTACTAATTTGAAAAAAGATATGGAAGAAGCATCAATGTCACTAAATTTTGAAAAGGCAGCTATTTTTAGAGATAAAATATTAGCAATTGAAACCTTAGTACAGAAACAAAAGGTTTTTAGGGTGACAGAGGGAAATGAGGATTTTATTAATTTATATAAAGATGAATTAGATACTTGTGTTCAAGTATTTTTCTTAAGGGATGGAAAGATAACAGGGAGAGAGCATTTTATAATTCAAAATAATGCAGATGAAGAGGATTCTCTTATAATACAGCAGTTCATATTAAATTTTTATGGAGGAACTGCAACAATAGCAAAAGATATTTATGTTCCATTTGTAGAGGATAAAGATTTAGTAGAAGAATTTTTAACAGTAAAAAGAGGGAAAAAAGTATGGATAAAGGTTCCTCAAAAAGGTGAAAAGAAAGATTTACTTGAGTTAGTAAAAAATAATGCTAAATTAACCTTAGAACAATTTAAAGATAAGATAATAAAGGAAAAAGAAATAAATAAAGTTGCTCTTACAGAGTTGATTGATACGTTAGAATTAGAAGAATATCCAACTAGGATTGAAGCTTATGATATATCAAATATTCAAGGGGTGGACTCAGTTGGAAGTATGATTGTATTTGAAGAAGGAAAAGCAAAAACAAGTGACTATAGGAGATTCAAAATAAAGTCTGTAAAGGGTGCTAATGATTATGATAGTATGAGAGAAATACTTACAAGGCGCTTTAAGCATGGATTAAAAGAAGTAGAAGAAATTAAAGAAAGAAAGTTACACTTCTCAAAGGGTAAATTTTCTAACTTTCCGGACTTGATTATGATGGATGGGGGTAAAGGGCAAATCAATGTTGCACTAGAAGTTCTAAAGGAACTTGAAATAAATATACCTGTCTGTGGATTGGTAAAAGACGATAATCATCAAACAAGAGGAATAATTTATGAAAATAAGGAAAGAATTATAAAAAGAAATTCTAATTTAATGCAGCTAATAAGACGAGTACAAGATGAGGTTCATAGATTTGCAATAACCTATCATAGGTCATTAAGAGATAAGAGAACATTACATTCTATATTAGAGGATATTCCAAATGTAGGATCAAAGAGAAGAAAAGAGTTATTAATGAAATTTGGAAGTGTTGAAAATATTAAAAATGCTACAATAGAGCAACTGCTAGAAACACCATCAATAGATAAAAAAGCTGCAAATAGTATAATAAGTTATTTCAAAGAAAAGTAACAAAAAGAATTAAATGGTATATAAATATAAACATAAACTTGTCTTAATAAGATATTTACTATATACTAATTAGATGAGAAAAAATTAATGAGGAGTTCCAAGATGAATAAGTTTACAGAATTAGATAAAGTTTTTAAAGCAATATATGAAAATAATCAAATTGAATTAAATGCACCAATGAAAAACCTTACATATTTTAAGGTTGGTGGTCCTGCAGACATAGTATTAAACCCTTCATCTAAGGACCAATTAATTAATACAATTAAGATATGTAACGAAAATAATATACCATATTTTATAATTGGAAATGGATCAAATCTATTAGTTAGAGATGGTGGTTTAAAAGGAGCAGTTATAAAATTAAGTGGATTAAAAAATATTGAAGTAGATGGAAATAAAATTGTAGCTGAGGCAGGTGCATTATTAAAGGATGTGTCAGCAGCTGCTGTTGAAAATGAGTTAACGGGATTTGAATTTGCATGCGGTATTCCAGGTTCAGTAGGAGGAGCTGTATTTATGAATGCAGGAGCATATGATGGAGAAATATCATATGTTATAAGCTCAGCGGAGGTTTTATACAAAAATGGAGATGTAAAATCTTTAGATAAAGAGGAATTAGAATTAAGCTATAGAAGTTCTAAGGTCATGAAAGAAGGGTTAGTTGTAATAAGTGCAACCTTTGAATTAAATAGAGGAAGAAAAGATGATATCCAATATAAAGTTAATGATTTAACTAAAAAAAGAGAAGATAAACAACCACTAGAATTCCCATCAGCAGGAAGTACTTTTAAAAGACCAGCCGGGTATTTTACTGGAAAATTGATTCAAGATGCTGGATTAAAAGGATTTACAATTGGGGGAGCTGCAATATCAGAGAAACACTCAGGATTTGTAATAAATAAGGGTGGTGCAACAGCTAAGGATATTCTAGACTTAATAGCACATATTCAAAAAACAATTAAAGATGTATATGATGTTGAGTTAACAACAGAGGTAAGAATTATCGGAGAAGAAGTATAGTAAAAATAAAAAAGTGCCCTAGGCACTTTTTTTTATAGCAGAAAAAGTGGTATAATTTATGAAAAGGAGTGTGAGGGATAAATGTCATTAATTTTTATGGTCGTTATGGGAGCATTTTTATGTGTTATTGCATTTCAAGTTAGAATTAACAATAATATAACTTTGATTCCAAACATTAATGAAAAACATATGAAGAAAATAAAAAAGCCAAGTGCGGTTGCAAGTGACTTTGGAAACGCATTATTTTTAATGTCTGGAGCATGCTTTGTAAGTGCTGCATTAGATTATCAATTTGGTAAAGTAGGATTAATTATTGGATTTATATTAGTTGTTATTACAGCTATAAATTGGGCAACACTATTAAATAAAATAGATGAAAATATAAAATCAAGAAAATATTAATAGAAGTCAAGGGGGCTAAATTATGACTTTATTTAAAGTAAGAGAAGAGATTTTGGGTTTAGAGCCTTATGTAGCTGGTAAACCAATATCAGAAGTTAAAAGAGAGTTGGGGATTGAAAAAGTTGTGAAATTAGCATCAAATGAAAATCCATTAGGGTGTTCATTAAAGGTTAAGGAAGCAATGAAAGAGTTGATAGATAGTATAAATATCTATCCAGATGCAGCATCCTATGATTTTAAAACAGCGCTAAGTAAAAAGCATAATATTTCTAATGATATGATTTTCTGTGGGGCAGGATCAGATTCATTGATAAATGTATTATGTGCAACAGTTTTAGAGCCAGGTGATGAGACAATTATGGGGGAATTAACTTTCCCAAGGTATGAAAGTAATACTTTATTAATGGGAGCTACTCCTGTAAAAGTTAAGATGAAAAACAATATGCTAGATATTGAAGGGATGGTAGATGCAATAACTGATAAAACTAAAATTATTTGGTTTTGTAATCCTAATAACCCAACAGGGGGGATTTTTACAGAAAAAGAACTATATGCAGTATTAGATAAGATACCACCACATGTTTATATGGTTATGGATGAAGCTTACTGTGAATATGTTACATCAAAAGATTATCCAGATTCATTTAAACTATTAGAAAAGTATCCAAACACAATAATATTAAGAACATGCTCAAAGGCCTATGGACTTGCATCATTAAGATTTGGATATGGTATTGCAAGGGCAGAATTAGTTGATTACTTAACAAGAGTAATAAACTCATTTGATGCAAATTTATTTGCACAAACAGCAGCAACAATAGCAATACAGCATGAAGAATTTATAAATGAAGTTGTTGAATTTAATACATCAGAGAGAGCTTGGTTTGAAGAAATTTTTAAAGAAAATAACTTAGAGTATGTTGAAAGTCAAGCTAATTTCATACTAGTAAATGTTAAGGGATATGACAAAGAACTATTTCCTTATTTAATGAAAAAAGGATTTATAATAAGACCAGGATTTTTATTAGGAATTCCAGGTTGGATAAGATTTAGCTTTGGAACTAAAGAGGAAAATAGAGAATTTGCACAGTTATTAATAGATTATTTGAAAGAAAAATAGAACTACTTAAGAAGGAAGAATTTTTAAAATCTCTTCCTTTTTTCGTTAAGATTTTAATCATTTATATGATATAATAACAATAGAAAACAGATAAGTTCTAATAGTGATTTATTATATATAGTAGCAACTTATAACTAAGTAGGGAGGCAGTACAATGAGATTTGTAATAGTTACAGGATTATCAGGAGCAGGAAAAACAGAAGCAACTAGAAGTTTAGAGGATATGGGATATTTTTGTGTAGATAATTTACCACCACAATTAATACCTAAATTTGCAGAAGCTTGCAAAGGCGGGCAAGTAGAAAAAGTTGCATTGGTAATAGATATAAGAGGTGGAATATTCTTTGATGATTTATTTGAAAGTCTATTATACTTAAAGAAAAGTGAGTTTAAGTATGAAATACTATTCTTAGATTCAACAGATGAAGTACTAGTAAAAAGATTTAAAGAGGCAAGAAGAAGCCATCCATTAACTCCTCAAGGAAGAGTTATAACAGGAATAAATGAGGAAAGAAACAGGTTAAGAGAAGTAAAGGATAGAGCAGATATAATAGTTGATACATCAAAGTATGCTATTAAGGATTTAAGAGAACAATTAAACAAACATTACGGAACAGGAGAAGAACCACAAAAGGAGCTATCAATAAATGTATTAAGCTTTGGATTTAAGTATGGTATTCCTGTTGATGCAGATTTAGTGTTTGATGTTAGATTCATACCGAATCCTTTTTATATTCCAGAATTAAAGCAATTCTCAGGGTTAGATATGCCAGTTCAAAAATATGTTCTAGAGCAAGAAGAAACAATAGGATTTGTTAATAGGCTTCAAGATATGTTAGAATTTTTAATACCAAATTATATAAAAGAAGGTAAGAGACAATTAATCATAGCAATAGGATGTACTGGTGGTAGACATAGATCAGTTGCAATAACAAATGATGTTTATCAAAGACTAAAGAGTAAAAATTATAAAGTAGGAAGCGAACATAGAGATATATCTGAGGATGTTCATAAGGGAGACAAAAAGCTATGATGATAAAAGATTGGCTTAAACCTGGAATAAAGGTTAAACGTTGGATAGCTTTTGGGGTTTTTGGAATACTTTTAATAGCATTTGGATTTACAGAGTTAGTAACTCATAGAGTTTACGATATATACTATAAAATATTTTATATATCGCTTAATATAACAGGATTATTTGTAATATATGTATCTATATCGGAAGGAACAAAATCAGTTATAGCATTAGTTAATAAAGGATATATTAAGGTTTCATATGATAATAAAAAGATAGAAAATTTAATATATGAAAAGAGATTGTTAGTTAAGGGTCCTAAGATAGTTGTTATTGGTGGTGGAACAGGGTTATCAACCATGCTAAGAGGGCTAAAGTACTACACAACTAATATAACAGCAATAGTAACTGTTGGAGATGATGGTGGAGGCTCAGGAAAACTTAGAGAAGACTTAGGAATGTTACCACCAGGAGACATAAGAAACTGCATTCTATCATTAGCAGATACAGAGCCAATAATGGAGGATTTATTACAATATAGATTCAAAGATGGAAGCTTAGAAGGGCAGAGCTTTGGAAATTTGTTTCTTGCAGCTATGGCAGGGGTATCAGGTTCATTTGAAGATGCAGTTCAAAATATGAGTTCTGTATTAGCAGTAACAGGAAAGGTATTGCCAGTTACTACAGAAGATATGAAATTGATAGCAAGACTTGAGAATGGAAATATAGTAGAAGGTGAATCCCAGATCCCAGTTGAGGCATTAAATCAAAACAGCAAAATAAATAAACTTATGATAGAGCCTAAGGATGCAAAACCATTAGAGCAAGCTTTAGAAGCAATAAGAGAAGCAGATGCCATAATATTAGGGCCAGGTAGCTTATATACAAGTATAATTCCTAATTTATTAGTAAAAGAAATAGCTGCTGAGGTAAGAAAAAGTAATGCATATAATATATATATATCTAATATAATGACCCAACCAGGGGAAAGTGATGACTTTACAGTAGCAGACCATGTATCAACAATAATCAAATATGGTGGACGTGGAATAGTAGATTGTGTTATTGCAAATGATGGGAAAGTTCCAAAGGAAATTCAACAAAAATATCTAGGAGAGGGTTCTATTGTTGTAAAGTTAGAAGAAAACAAAATAAAGAATTTAGGATTAGATATAGTTAAAAAGAATTTAGTTAGAATAAAAAAAGACTATGTAAAACATGATTCAAATTATTTAGCAGAAATTATTATGGAAACAATAATGGATAAAAAGTTACTATATGATAGAAAGAAAATTATTGAATATATGTATCTTTCACAGCGTATAAAGCAAAAAGATAAAGAAGCAAAAGAGGCAAGGAAAAACGAAGTTAATATATAAAAAATAGAGGGGTTACTAGATGGATATTTCATTAAGTAACCCCTATTTTAAGATGAACAATTTTACAAGGTTACAAGCCATTACTACTCAACTTGAGACAGAGTTTATGGTATAATGAGAAATAAGTTTGTATATAAGTTTTAATAACGCTTATAGATATTAGTTAAATCTTATATATTTAAAAAAGAAAAATGGAAGTAGGAAGAGGAAAAATAGTATGTCATTTTCATCTAAAGTTAAAGGGGAGATTTGTAGATATACAGATGTAAGCAAAGAAGAGGCTTTAGCAAAAATATCAGCAATTATGAAAGTAAGTGGAACCTTAGGATTCAGTGGGAAGGGATTAAATTTTAGAATTACCACCGAAAATCCAGCAAGTGCAAGGTTAATCTTTACACTGTTGAAAGAACATTTTAATATACACTCAAAATTAATGGTTAAAAAAAGCAATTCACTTAAAAAGAACAATATATATATGGTAGTATTATCAGAGGATATGGGAGTAAAGGAACTGTTAAAAGAAACTGGAATCCTAAAAGAAATAGAAGGTGTTATGAGTTTAGATTATAGCATTGAGAAGGAAATGGTATCAACTGATGAAACGAGAAAGGCTTATGTAAGAGGTGCATTTTTAGGGGGAGGAAGTATATCAAACCCAGAAAAAACATACCATTTAGAATTTGTTACTCATAGTGAAGAATACGCTATAGATTTATGTAAACTAATTAATTCTTTTGGATTAAATTCAAAGGTAATACAAAGAAAAAATTCATTTATTATATACATAAAAGAAGGGGAACAAATAGTAGATCTTTTAAATATAATAGGTGCTCATACATCATTGTTAGAGCTTGAAAATATAAGAATAATGAAGGAAATGAGAAATAATGTAAATAGGCTTGTTAACTGTGAAACAGCAAACTTATCTAAAACTGTTAATGCAGCTGTGAGACAGGTTGAGAGTATAAAATTAATTCAAAGTAGAATAGGTCTTCAAAGATTACCTAAAAACTTAAGAGAAGTAGCGGAGCTAAGATTAAATTATCCAGATGAATCTTTGAAAGAGCTAGGAGAAATGTTAAACCCTCCAGTAGGAAAATCAGGAATTAATCATAGATTAAGAAAAATTGAAAAAATTGCAGATGAGTTAAGATCGGAAGATATTATATAAAACAAAGGAAGTGATGATTAGTGAATAAAGAGTTTTGTCACCTTCACCTTCATACAGAGTATAGTTTGCTAGATAGTTCAGGTAAGATACCAAAGATTATTGAAAAAGCAAAAGAGTTAGGAATGAAAAGTATAGCCATAACAGACCACGGAGTAATGTATGGATGCGTTGATTTCTATAAGGCTGCTAAGGATAATGGAATAAAAGCAATATTAGGGTGCGAAGTATATGTTGCTAGTAAATCAATGAATATTAAGCAGGTTGATGTTGAGAATAAAACAAATCATTTGGTATTGTTAGTTAAGAATGAAAAGGGATATGAAAATCTTATGAAGATAGTATCCAAGGCATCTATTGAAGGGTTTTACTATAAACCTAGAGTAGACCATGATTTCTTAAGAAAACATAGTGAAGGACTTATAGCATTAAGTGCTTGCCTAGGTGGAGAAGTCCAAAGACAACATTTAAAAGGGAACTATGAAGGCGCAAAAAAAATTGCATTAATGTATAAGGATATATTCAAAGATGGATTCTATTTAGAGATTCAAAACCATGGTATGGAAGAGCAACTTAAGGTTAACGATGAGAATATTAAGTTATCTAAGGAGACAGGAATACCATTAGTGGCTACAAATGATGTTCATTATATACATCAAAGTGATAGTAAATCACATGATGTATTAATGTGCATTCAAACAGCTAAAACAGTTGAGGATACAAATAGGAAAAGATATCCATCAGACCAGTTCTATTTAAAGTCACCAGAAGAAATGTGGAATATGTTCTCATATGTTTCAGAGGCCTTAGAAAACACAACAAAAATAGCAGATGAATGTAATTTTGACTATGAGTTTCACGTATCTAAATTACCTAAATTCCCAGTACCAGAAGGAAAAACTCCTTATGAATACTTAAGAGAGGTTTGTTATATAGGGCTTTTTGAAAGGTACGAAGAGTTTAGTGAGTTTATAGGAAAAGAAATAGATTATAAAAAAGTAGAAGAGTTAACTAAGACTAATGATAAAGCCAATGAATATGTTGAAAGACTAGAATATGAATTAGGTGTTATAAATAAAATGGGGTATGTTGATTACTTCTTAATCGTTTGGGACTTTATAAGATACTCAAATGAAAATGGAATACCAACAGGGCCAGGAAGAGGGTCTGCTGCAGGTTCAATAGTAGCATTCACTTTAGGAATAACAAAAATAGATCCAATAAAATATAGCTTACTGTTTGAGCGTTTTCTAAATCCGGAAAGAGTAAGTATGCCAGATATCGATTCTGACTTCTGTTATGAAAGAAGACAGGAAGTAATAGATTATGTTGTTGAAAAATATGGGGTTGAAAATGTATCGCAAATAATAACATTTGGAACAATGGCAGCTAGAGCTTGCATAAGAGACGTTGGAAGAGCAATGAATTATCCATATGCAGAAGTTGATAGAATTGCAAAGATGATACCAACAATGCTTGGAATAACCATAGAAAAGGCATTAGACTTTAATCCAGAGCTAAAAAAGGCTTATGATACAGAGGAGAGAGTTAAAGCTTTAATAGATGTAAGTAAGGATTTAGAAGGACTACCAAGACATTCATCAACTCATGCAGCAGGAGTTGTTATAGCATCAAATCCATTAGTTCAATATGTACCATTACAAAGAAATGATGAAATGATTGTAACTCAATTTGATATGACAACTTTAGAGGAATTAGGTCTTTTAAAGATGGATTTCTTAGGGTTAAGAACATTAACAGTTATGAGTGATGCTGTTAAAATGGTAAAAGAAAATAGAGGTATAGATATCGATTTAGATAAGATAGACTTTGAGGATAAGGAAGTCTATAAAATGTTATCAGAAGGAAAGACGGCTGGTGTATTCCAATTAGAATCAGCTGGAATGACATCCTTCATGAAAGAACTAAAACCAGATTGTCTAGAGGATATAATAGCCGGAATTTCACTGTATAGACCAGGTCCAATGGCTGAAATACCAAAGTATGTAGAGTGCAAGAGAAACCCAGATAAAGTTAAATATTTAGCTCCAGAATTAGAGGAAAT
>JBOFVP010000393.1:0-27319 GCA_051653165.1 Clostridium sp. | reverse complement strand
TCTTCACTTCAAAACCGTACTAACTACGCTCCCCTTCCCCAAAACACTAGTTACCTTAATCTCTCCATTTACTAAATCCAAAATCCTTTTTACTAAAGGAAGTCCAAGCCCATTTCCATAAATCCCATGGGAAGTATCCCCCTGATAGAATTTCTCAAAAATCCTTGGAATTTCCTCCTCACTCATACCACACCCATAATCCCTAACCTTAAAGCAAACCCTATCTAAAACCCTAGATAAAGAAATCTCAATCTTACCACCATTCTCAGAAAACTTAATTGCGTTATCAATTAAATTAATCCAAACCTGATTTAGAAGCTCCTCATTTCCATCAAACATAACCTCATCTAAATTAATATCAAGTTCAATTCCCTTTCCCCTCCATTGTCCCTCAAGCATTAAAATACATCTCCTAATAGACTCACTTAAATCAAAGGTTTTCATCTCCCCAACAATTTTTTGATTTTCAATCCTACTAATATTCAAAACATTAGTTGCTAAAGTGGACAATCTTCTAGACTCACTAACAATAATATCTAAATACTCATCCCTTTCCTCCTTAGATAAATTGTCATTCTTCAAAAGCTTGGCAAAGCCCTTCAAAGAAACAATAGGAGTTTTAAATTCATGGGAGAAATTATTAATAAAATCATTTCTCAAAAGCTCAGTGCTTCCAAGTTCTTCAGCCATTTTATTAAAGCTATCACTAAGTTCCCTAAGCTCAGGAATTTTACTAAAATTTATTCTAGCTTCAAAATTCCCCTTAGAAAGCTCCTTTGTTGCCTCAATAACATCATTAATAGGCTTTAAGGGAATATGTCCAAAAATAAGGGTTAACACCGTTGCAATAATAACACTTAAAATGGCTATGAAAATTATTCCCATGCCCCTACTTGGAGTTGGAAACTTGTATATAATATCCATCTTAGATAATAAAACCAAAAGAAACCCTGTAGTTACCATAGTCAAACTAATTACCGTAAACACAATAAAAGCAAGAATTAAAGTAAGCCCATGAATTCTAATTCTTAAAAACCTTTTATCCATCTATTTTCTCACTCCCTTATATCCAAGCCCACGAACAGCAACAAGTTCAAACTCATCATATTCCTCAAACCTTTTTCTTAATCTATTAATATGAACATTTAAGGTTGAGTCCGTTGTCTCACTGTCCATTCCCCATATCTCATCCATTAATTGTGCTCTTGTAAATATCTTATCTGGATAGGAAAGTAGCTTAAATAACAACAAAAACTCCTTTTGTGGCAATACTATTTTCTCCTCAAACCTTGTAACAGTTAACTCATCATAATTTAAGGTAATGTTCCCTATAACTATTTTTCTATCAGTGGCTATTTGAGCACGTCTAAGTAATGCCCTAATTCTAAGAAGCATTTCCTCTTCATCAATTGGCTTTGTCATATAATCATCTGTTCCAACTAAAAATCCCTTTCTTTTATCCACTGGCAACTGCTTGGCTGATACCATTAAAATTGGTAGATTAAATCCAGCATCCCTAAGGGTTTTAGTTAACTCATATCCATCCATCTTACCCATCATTACATCTAAAATTATTAAATCAATATGTTCTTCTTCCATTATTTCTAGGGCAATAACTCCATCCTCAGCTGTATATGTCATATATCCTGCCCCTTTAATCACTGCATTAAAAAGCTTTCTTGTATTAAAATCATCTTCTACTATTAAAATATTTATCAACTTTTATCCCCCCTCGTTTATTTTATCTTAACATAGTCAAAAATAAACTTATAGTTAATATTCAGTTTATTTTTTTGGGGTATTATAATTTTAGAAAAGGAGTTGATAGATTGTTACAGCTAAAGAATATTTTTAAAATGTATCAAACAGGAGATTTAAAGCAAACTGCCCTAAATGGGATTAGCTTAAATTTTAGAGCTAGCGAATTTGTTGCTATCTTAGGTCAAAGTGGTTCTGGAAAAACTACTATGCTAAATATTATAGGTGGTCTTGATCGCTATGATTCTGGTGATTTAATTATAAGAGGAAAAACCACAAAGGAATTTAAGGACAGGGATTGGGATTCATACAGAAATCATTCCATTGGATTTGTTTTTCAAAGCTATAATTTAATTCCCCATCAAAGTGTTTTGTCTAATGTGGAGCTTGCCCTAACGCTTTCAGGAGTTAATAAATCAACAAGAAGGGAAAAGGCTCTTAAGGTTTTAGAACAGGTTGGTTTGAAGGATCATGTCCATAAAAAACCTAGTCAAATGTCAGGTGGACAAATGCAAAGAGTTGCCATAGCTCGTGCACTTATTAATGACCCTGATATTTTACTTGCTGATGAGCCTACTGGTGCTTTAGATTCTGAAACCAGTGTTCAAATTATGGAGCTTTTAAAGGAAATTGCAAAGGATAAGCTTATTATTATGGTAACTCATAATCCTGATCTTGCTGATGAATATGCAAACAGAATAATTAGCTTAAAAGATGGAAACATTATAAATGATACAAACCCTTATAATGATAATGCCTTAAGTGTAGAGTCTAGGGGTAATTCTAAAAAAACTTCAATGTCCTTTAAAACAGCCCTTTCTCTAAGCCTTAATAACCTAAAAACTAAAAAGGCTAGAACATTAATGGTTGCTTTTGCAGGAAGTATTGGAATTATTGGAATTGCTCTTATTCTTTCCCTTTCAACTGGGGTTAAGGATTATATTAATAAGGTTCAAGAGGATACCCTTCTTTCCTATCCTATAACCATTGAAAGTCAAACTGTGGATATGTCCTCTCTTATGACCTCCATGATGGAATCTCAAGAGAGCACAGAAGGACGTGAGGATGGAAAGGTTTATTCTAATAATATTGTTACTGATATGCTTGAAGCTACAACAGCTCAAGTTTCAAAAAATGATCTTAAAACCTTTAAGGAGTTTTTAAATAAGGATTCTTCTAAAATTAAGGGGTTTGCTAACACTATTGAGTATGGCTATGATTTAAATCTTCAAATTTTTAGCCCTGATACCTCAAATGATATAAAACAAATTAACCCATCTCCTCTTCTAGAATCAATGGGGATGAATGGTAAACCAATGGGTCCAATGTCAGCCCAAATGTCTTCTAGATTTAATATGTGGAAGGAACTATTTTCTAATGAGGAGCTTTTAAAATCTCAATATGATGTAGTTGCTGGAGCTTGGCCAAAGAACTACAATGAGGTTGTTTTAATGGTTAATGAGGATAGTGAAGTTAGTGATATGACTCTTTATTCTCTTGGTCTTTTAGATTCTACTGAGCTTGAGGATGCTATGAAAAAGATGGCTCAAGGGGAAGAGGTTTCTATTAAAAGTGAGGATGCTTCTTTTACCTATGATGATATATTAAACCTTAATTATAAATTAGTTTTAAATAGTGATTTCTATGAAAAACAGGGTAATAAGTGGATTGATAAGCGTGAAAACTCTGTTTATATGAAAAATGTTATTGATAATGCTGTTAATATTAAGGTGGTTGGTATTATAAAACCTTCTGAGGGTAGTCTTATGCAAAGCGAAAGTGGTGCTATTGGCTATACTCATGCCCTTACTGAGTATGTTGTTAATAAAATTAATGATAGTGAAATTGCAAAGGCTCAAAAAGCTAACAGTGAGGTTGATGTTTTAACTAATCTTCCTTTTAATTCTAATGAGGAGAATAAAGGTTTTGATTTATCTAAGCTTAGTGATGAGGAAAAGACTTATTTATCTACTCTTTCAGAGGGAGAACTTGAAGCTGTAATGTCTAAATACAAAACTCAATCTGAGTCTACTTATGGAAAGAATTTATCTAAGTTTGGTGTTGTTGATTTAAACACCCCAACTAAAATTGATATATATGCTAAGGATTTTGAAGCTAAGGAATTAATTGCAGATGAAATTTCTGCTTATAACAAGGAAATGACAGATGGTGGCCATGATGAATATGTGGTAAATTATGTGGATTTTGTGGGACTTATGATGTCTTCCATAACTAATATTATTGATATAATTAGCTATGTTTTAATTGCCTTTGTTGGAATTTCCCTTGTGGTTTCTTCAATAATGATTGGGATTATAACTTATATTTCTGTTCTTGAAAGAACTAAGGAAATTGGTATTTTAAGAAGTATTGGTGCTTCTAAAGGTGATATTTCAAGAGTGTTTAATGCAGAAACTGCAATTATTGGTTTTGCAGCGGGTTCTCTTGGGGTAATAGTTACAATACTTTTAAACTTCCCTATTAATATGATAATTGAAGCAATTTCAGGAATTTCTGGTGTATCAAATCTTCCTGCATTGGCTATGGTAATATTAATAACAATTAGTGTTATTTTAACTTTAATTGCTGGGATTATTCCATCAAAAATGGCAGCAAAAAAGGACCCTGTTGAAGCATTAAGGTCCGAATAATTTAGTACCTCCTAAATTTCAATATTGTTAATGGCTGATAAATTTTATGTTTATCAGTCATTTTATTTTTTCCCTTTCCCACTTAACTTAGTTACTTCAATTTTTATAATAGAGGTCTCTTCACTACTTCCTTTAATATATTTCATTCCACTTTCCATAAAGTTTGGTGAGTACTTTTTAATAAACTCTTCTAGGGCTTTTATTTTTTCTTCTCATATTTTCTTCTCCTAAAATATTATTTTTCTAATTATATCATTTTAGTTAAATATTTCAAGATGCATTTTGGGGTAAAGTTAAAAAACCCCCTAAGGAGTTTTTTTGGCCAAATTTTTAACTTTTAATTTTAACTATTACCTATGATTTTATTCTTCTTCACACTGGAAAAAATCTTCTCCAAGTGCATTAATGCAATTCTCAATTTCCTTAAAAAAAGATTTCTGTTCTTCTACTGTCATAGAATTTAATGTGTCATATTGTTCTCTATATAGTCCTATTGTATCTTTATATCCATATATAATTTGTTCCACAAAACAATCCTCTAACCCTCTAAATAACTTGTTGTTAACCTCTATTTTTTCTTCTCTTAATACCTGTTCTCCAAGTGGAGATAAGTCATAACACCCAATGTTTCTAAATAAACATAGTAAATACTGTTCTGTAAATACTGCTTTTCTAAGACCATCTATTATTTCTTTTATAATTATTAATCCGTTATATACTGGAGTGATTACCCCTAAATAATATCCAAATACAACGTTAAAATACATATCCATAGGTATACCCATTTTTAAATCTGCCATATGCATATGTAGTTCACCCTTTGATTCATTGTTTGCTTGTATTAATGATTGCTTTATATCTATATCATTAACTATGCCATCAATGTTGCTCATAAAATCTTTATATTCTTTTCCGACCACTTTGCTAAATTCATATATTTTATCAAAGGTTACATTGTTGTTTAAAAGTTCTATTACCATTGGCTTACATTTTATTAAACCTGTTACCTCATTTAGCTGTAACTCTCTTGAGGAGTATTCTATACTTCCTCTATAAATCTCAATAAATTTCTCTTTGTTTGAAAGCTTTTTATACCTTTCATAGTTTGGTGCCACCTCATAAACTTCACACCCAATGGATGGTATATCACTAAGAATCCCTATTTCTTGTGCTATTCCTATTAAGTATTGAATGTAGTACCCACTTCTAAAATTTATTTTTTCAATAAATTCTTCTCCACCGTCAATTATGTACATGTTCTCATTTCTTATTGTAATTACTGGATTTGTATGCTTTATTAATTTTTCTATATCTGCAATTACTGGGTGCTCATCCATAGAATAATAAATAAATTCCTTTTTAAAACTTAATTTACCCTCTTCCTTTTCTTGTATCTTTATATGTGGAAGTATTAAGTATTCTCCTTTGTAATAATTTTGAGCTATTCCATTAACCATATAGCAAGGTGTTATATATGTATCTTCTAATATGGTTGAAAAGAGAAATTTTCTAAATATTCCGTCCCTATTTCTCATCATTAGCTCTCTAGCTTCATCATTTGATGTTTTGTAGTTTTCTCTGAAATCTTTAATAAATTCATTAAGTATACTTTTAATGTGGGGGTTACCCTTTAGTTCTGATATTATCAGCTCTTTTGTATTATCGACCATATCTTCAATCCTTTCCCTTTGTTTTACCATACCACCATATTAATTATGCCCAGAAGGAAAAAAAATATGCACTTTTTTTTAAAAGAGAAAAGGTAAGGGTGAAGAGTGAAGAGTGAAGAGTGAAGAGTGAAGAGTGAAGAGTGAAGAGTTGTGGTGGAAATCCCTGGGGGATTTCTTTAAATTCAAATTCAAATTCAAAGAAACTCTCCGAGTTTCCTCCATCACTCTTACTTCTTCTCTCTT
Source organism: Clostridium sp. (assembly GCA_051653165.1). GTDB lineage: Bacteria > Bacillota > Clostridia > Clostridiales > Clostridiaceae > Clostridium. Next base: position 20,997 of record JBOFVP010000393.1, on the reverse strand, counting down.
ACCTCTTACTTCCTAAACTAATTTCCAAGAATCATCGCTTCCTGGTGTTGATGTTGTCCACCATTTAGCTTCATATACTTTTCCATTGTATACTACTCTAGTTCCTTCTGTTGAAACCATTCCTTCATACCACTCTAAGTTTCCATCTTCATTTGGCTTAACAATCTTTTCCCAGGCTTGTGATTTATCTGGTGCTTCTCCTTGTGTCCACCATTTAGCTTTGTACTCTTCACCATTGTATATTACTATTTCTCCACCATAGTAAATAGTAGTTGGATCATAAGTGTCCTCAACTATTGAAGAATCCTTAACTGTTATAGTTCTTACCTTTGTTGTTGTAACTCCATCCTTATCTGTAACCTTATAAGTTAATGTATACTTCCCTGCCTTTGAAGTATCCACTGTTCCTGTTACCTCAATTTTTGAAGTTATATCTCCATCCTCTTTATCATTTGCTGTTACTCCTGTTAAAGAGTTGAATTCATCACCAATGTTAATTGTTTTATCCTCTACACCACTTAATGTTGGTGCTGTATTTTGTTCTGGATCTGGTAACTCCTCATTACTTCCAAACTTCTTAAATAGGTTTGTATGCTCATATGCTGCATATATTCCCTTATTTGATTGAGCCATTGAGTCCCTGTTTATTGACCACATAGAAGTCATTCCTATACCCTTTTCTATAGCATGGTCAACTACTAAATCTGTCCATTCTTTAGTGAATATTGGATGAGCTTCTCCCTCAAATCCTACTGAAACTGTTGTACCTATTTTTCTATAAGCCTCTGCATCTGTAAGCTCTATGTTTGCATACTTTTTGAAGTAATCCTTAACTTGATCCTTAGTGCTGTCCACTGCTCTTAATGAAGCTGTTCCATAGTTTTCACCTGGAAGTAACGTAGCATTTCCATAACACATTGTCATAATATTAACTAAATCAACATTAACCCCTTGTGAAAGATATGCTTCTAAAACATCTAATTGAACCTTAGTTAATCCACTTGGTAATACAGCTAGTGTTAACACTACCTCTACCCCAGTTTCATCTTGAATTTTCTTAATTGCCTTAGCATTAGCAATATTTTTTTCCTTATTTGTAGCAGTACTTCCCTCTATGTCTAAATCAAGCTTAGTTAATCCATAACCAGTTACGATTTCCTTATAAGTGTTGTATAATACATCAACATCTGAAGTAACTTCCCATATTGCTGTACCATTTAATCCCCCTAGAGAAATTGCTACATCTCCACCTAAGGCTCTTACATCCTTAATTCCTTGCTTAATTCCTTGGTATTGAGTATTATCATTATTCTTCTCATTTAATGATGAGAATCCACCCCATCCCCAGTTTACCTTACCATCAGAAACCCCTGATGTTGCTTGTATAAATCCTAAGTTAAAGAATTTAACTCCAGTATCTTTTGCTATTTTCTTTAAATTTAATGCCCCATTAACTGAGAAATCTCCATTGTTCCATGCAGTCATATCTGCAAATGGTGCATTTACTTGTGCTGGCCACTCTATACCTTGTCCAACCCCAAAATCTGAATCCTCAACTGGTGGTGCAACTACAGCTTCTACAGTTATTACCCTCTTTGCAGTAGTTTCTAAACCATTACTATCGCAAACCTTGTAAGTTAACTCATAACCTCCAGCCTTAGTTGTATCAACCTCTCCTGTTACAGATATTTTAGAAGTTAAATCTCCATCTTCCTTATCTGTTGCAGTTACTCCAGCCATTTTATCAAAGTCTTCTCCAACCTTTATTGTTTTGTTTGTTACTCCACTTAAAACTGGTGCCTGATTTACTTCTGGTGATTTTTCACCATAGATAGTTTGTCTGTACATATCTGGACCTGTTTCAGACATACGTTGTGCTATATCAATACTTTCAATTTCACTATCCCCTGAAAGCTTAAATGTGTAGCTTTGTCCTTGTTCTATATTCTTACCTTCCCATACTGACTTTAAATCTACTACTGTATATCCATTTTCATAGGTTACAGTTCCAGCCATATGGTCCCCTCTGTTTAGAGCCTTATCTGTCTTTAAGTAAAGCTTTGGAGACTTAATTGTTTCTGCCCCTCTTTCTACTTCCTTTAGAACATTATTCCCCTCTTCAGCTTTTTCATTATTTTTAATAGTTATTTCATAACCCTTTCTATCTGCTCCCCAATCATTTGTATATGAATTTATTGTAGCAGTAACATCTAACTCTGAGTATGTTATTTCATGGCTTTTTAAAGCTTCTTCTCCAAATAAGCCTTCTTTTGTTGCCTTTGTAAGCTCATCTCTCTTATTACCATTTGTAGTTGGTGCATCTTGAGATGCCATCCATCCAATAACTCCACCTAGATTGTTTTCATGAACATATTTTGTCTTTTCTTCTATTGACTTTACATTATCATAAGTGAAGAAAAGTCCTGTTGTTTCATCATAAAGATATGGTGCTTTAGCTTCATCATCCCAATATTCCTTTAATCCTGGATAACTAGCTTTAAGCTTTTCTATACTTCTATAAGACCATACTCCACTTCTACGCCCTCCATCACCAACTGTTAATGGTGCTTCATTTGGTGCTCCATAAGAAGGTGTTTGGTCTGCATCTTTAGCATTCTTTTCTGCTTCTCCAAATAAACCTGGTAACTTTGGATTATTTCCCTTTTCTACCTTGTTCCACCCTCTAGTATAGTATGCAGCTCCAATAACTATTTTATCAGCCTCTGCTCCATTTGAGATTAAGTAATCCACAGACTCATCAACTGATAGATTGTTTCCTTCTAAAGGTTCTTCTGAGTTTGGATATAATCCAGTTTGGTGTCCACTTACTGAATCCCAAGCCCCTCTCATGTCATAGCTCATTATGTTTGCAAAGTCTACCACATTAAATAATCTATCTATATCTATTCCTAAATCAACCTTAGCCTTTGGTGCTGGTAATGCAACTGTTAACTCATAAGTCTTACTTAGTTCAACACCCTTCTTATCTAAAGCTGCTCTTAATTCTTCTAATAAAACAATATAATTTTCTTTATCTTCAGGTCTTGCCTTTGGTGTACCCTCATCATTTTTGTTGTCCACTAAGTCTGGCTCTCTAACCTCACCTGGGAACTCCCAATCTAAATCAACAAAATCCATATTTGTATATTCTACAAACCTTACTAAATTGTTAATTAGATTTGTTCTTTTTTCCTTACTTGCAGCAACCTCTGAGAAATCACCTGACTTTGACCATCCACCTACTGATATACCTAGCTTAAGGTTTGGATTTTTAGTTCTTAATTCTTGAAGTGCTATAAGAATTCCTGCATTTGGTGCCCCCCATTGAACTCCATCTTGTCCAACTGGTGCTCCAACAGCTGCATCCTTATCTGTAAAAACTAAATCTCCATTTGCATCAAAATCCATAAATGCAAAGTTTAAGTGTGTTAATTGGTCTGCTGGAATATCCTTAGGGTAAAAGTTACCTTGTCCCCCCCATATTGACCAATCTCCATAGTACATTACATTACGTTTTTCTGACTGGCTTTTTGCAACAATGTTTGTATCATTTGTTTTTGCAAAAACCTGAATTGTAGGTGCTACACTTGATACAACCAATGTAGACATAATTGTTGTGGCAATAACCACTTGAAGTTTTTTACGTTTCATAATTTCCTCCTTAATTAATTTTAGAAAATCAATCCTGGAAGTACATCTCCCCTAGGCAACTGGCTGACATAGCTTATTAAGCCTTAGTCCCTATAGCTTTGCGTAAACCACATTTCTATGGCCTTGCTCTTTTCTAAAAGTTTTACATTTTTAGTATATTATTTAGAAAATTTATTGTATATACAAATGGAAGTTTTGGACTATCTTTTGTAACTTTTGTACTTAATGGTTATTGATATCAAGTAAATGTTTAATGTATAATTTAATTAAATTAAATTTAAAGGAGATATTTTTGTATTATGCTAAAAATAGGTCTATGTGATGACAATACCCTTTACTTAAATGAACTTACCAAAATAATTAGTGATATTACATCTATTAACAATATAGATATTGAAATAACTTCTTTTAGTAATGGGGAAGATTTAATAAAATTCTCCAAAGACCATGAAAATTATTTCGACATTCTATTTTTAGATATTCTAATGGACGGAATTAATGGAATAAATACTGCTAGAAGACTTAGAAAACTTTCATCAGATGTAAATATAATTTTTGTAACCTGCAGTAAAGAATATGCTTTAGACAGTTATAGCGTTAATGCATGTGGGTATATATTAAAGCCTTTTTCTAAAAACTCTATTAGGGACAAGGTTTTAGAGCTTTATGATAAAATTGAATTATCACGAAAAAATGTTATATGCGTTAAAAATAATCAAGATATTTATAGTATTAAATTAGACAACGTAATTTATTTTGAATCGAATCTTAGGAAGATAACTGCTCATATGAAAAATGGGGAAAAGATTTGTTTCTATAATAAAATCTCTAATTTAGAGGAGGAGATTAAAAATAGTCTTTTTTTAAGATGTCATAGAAGTTTTCTTGTTAATTTAATGTATATTAAAAATATTGTTTCAAGTGATTTAAAAACTACTACAAACGAAATCTTACCTATTAGCAAAAAATATTTAACCTCTTCAAGAGATATTTTTACTAATTATATAAGGGTTAAGCTTTCTACATCAAGTGATTCTTAGCATTAGGTGGAGTTTGTGAAATTTAACATTACTCCATCTGATGATTAGAAAAACTTATCTAGGCCTGTAGAGGTGGGCGTGTTAGCATGGTAGCAATAAGATAAATGGAGGTGTTTTGATTTGATATACTTTATATTATCCTTTGCCCTAATGATGGGCTTTTTACTTTTTACAGCCATTAAAGGATTAAATCTTAAATTTAGAGAGTGTGCTTCATCTCTTTTTTCCTATACATTTTTTTTATTATTACTTTCAATATATGTTTTTATAATTAAAATGAATATAGTCTCCTTTTCACTTCTTTTAGGTTTAAGTGGACTAGTCTTTTCCCTTGCTTTTTCTCGTAAAAGATTAAACCTTTATATAATAACATTAAAATCTTACTATGTTTTACTTGTTTCATTTTTAATTACCTTTACTCTTTCTGAGCTTATTTTAAACAGTAACTTGTATATATTGTTTAATAATAGGGTAAATACTATGATTCTTTTTATTATATCCCTATTAATTTATTCTGTTTTGGAGTGCCTTTTAATTTGGTACCTTAATTGTGATAAGCTTGAGTACTTATTTTCATATTTAAACTCCTTTATTCCAATTTCAATGTTTATTTTGCTTATAGGTAAAAGTTGTTCATTGGTTTATGTTTTAGTATTTTCAAGACATGCTTTAATTGTAACTGCTGTTATACTAGCTTCTACCTTACTTGAAATCTACTTTGGAATTTTCACAATAGTTGGGGTTTCTAAGGCATATAAGCTTTCTATTTATAAGCATAAAAATAAAATCCTTAACCTTCAGTATAGTTTGCAAATGGCTACTCTTAATCAACTTGAGGAGTATCAATGTGATATTAGGAGAATATCCCATGATATTAATAATCATAAAACGGTGATGTATAAGCTTATTAGTGATGGTGAATATGATGATGCTCTTAAATATTTAGAGAGCTATGGCAATGGTTTTAATACAAGAAGCTATGAGCCTTTAACTAATAATAAAATCTTAAATGCTATTTTTCTTTATAAAAGGGATATTTGCAATACTAATAATATTGAACTTAAACTGGATATTTCTGTTCCAAAAACCTTTGGAGTAAGTGATTTTGATTTGTGTATTATTGTGGGAAATCTAATGGATAATGCCATTGAGGCTTGTAAAAAGGTTCACTCTAATCCATTTATTAGGGTTAAATGTTGTATTTTAAATGATAATTTTGTTCTTGATATAAAAAATAATTTTAATGAAAATATTTCTGAGGGGTTTTTAACTTCTAAGAAGGATAAGCTTAATCATGGACTTGGAATTTCTAATGTTAAATCTACTGTAAATAAGTATAGTGGGACTTGCTTACTCTCCTTTGAGGGGGATGTTTTCTCTTCATTTATAATGATTCCAGTTAGCTTGTACATTACTTCTTAGTTTTTTTATATTGGCTTTGTTATAATAAACTGTGGAATTTTGATTAACCTCCTAAATAGTAGTAAAAAAGGGGTTTAAAATCAGAAGACTAATATATGTGTAAAAGGTAAAATTTGTTTTAATTTTACTATTTTTAGTATATAATGAATTTATCGATTAATGAACAATTGTTTAAAATGAGGAGCTAGTTTGATTTTTAAACTACTCGATAAATAGGAATTTGTAGGGGAGTTAAATTTAAAAAACTAAGATAGGTTGTTACAATAACAATACATCTTAGTTTTCTTTTATATGAGATGTTTTAAAAATCGTATTTAAATGCTATTATTGAATTGAACTATTGTGAGAGGAAAAAACTTATGAATAATGAAATAAAGATTTTAATTGTTGAAGATGATAATGATATTAATAATTTATTAAGGGACATGCTCCTAGATAACCAATACGATGTATCTAGTGCATATTCAGGTACAGAAGCCTTAATATATTTAAATCAAGAAAAAATAGATATAGTATTATTAGATTTAATGTTACCTGGAAAGTCAGGTGAAGAAGTTTTAAATGAGATAAGAAATAAATATAAAATTCCAGTAATTATTATTTCAGCTAAAGAAGAACTTGGAATTAAACCTAAATTACTTAGGGCAGGTGCAGTAGATTTTATTAGTAAACCTTTTGATTTAGATGAAGTTTTAGCTAGGATTGAGGTAAATATACGAAGAATTAAAGAAATACAAATAAACAATAATGATGAAGGAATATTTAAACATAAAGAAATAACTTTAAATTCTAATACTAGAGAAGTATATGTTAATGATACTTTATTAAATGTAACTTTACGTGAGTTTGAAATATTAAGTTTATTAATTAAATATCCAAACAAAGTTTTTTCTAAAGATAATATTTTTAAAAGTGTATGGGGAGAAAATTATATAAATGATGACAATACAATAATAGTACATATTAGTAATGTTAGAAATAAACTAGGTAAAGCTGGAGCTAAAAATGATTATATAAAAACTATATGGGGTATAGGTTATAAACTTGAGGTATAAAAATTTTAACTTAATACTTTCTTAAGGTTTTCTTTGTAGTTATTTAGGAGTTATTTTTTATAATTAACTTAAGTTACTAAGAAGGGAGCTATGATATATGGAAGAATATATTTTAAAAGCAAATAGTTTAAATAAGAACTATAACGGAAAATCTGTATTAAAGAATTTAAATATGAGTATAAAAAGAGGAGATATTTATGGCTTAATTGGGAAAAATGGAGCAGGAAAAACTACATTAATGAGGTTAATAACAGGTTTAGCTAACATTAATAGTGGGTCTATAGAAATATTTGATGTACATAATGAAAATAGTATTACTACTGAAAGAAAACGAATAGGTGCATTAATAGAAATGCCTGCATTTTACGGTGATATGACTGCTGTAGATAATATGGAGTTAGTTAGACTACAAAAAGGAATCCCAGGTAAAGCCTGTATTAAGGAAAAGCTAGAGTTAGTTGGATTAACAAATGTTGAAAAGAAAAGAGTAAAAGACTTTTCGCTAGGAATGAAACAAAAGCTTGGCTTAGCAATGGCTCTATTAGGAGACCCAGAGTTTCTCATATTAGATGAGCCAACCAATGGATTGGATCCAATGGGAATAGTTTATATGAGAGAGTTATTAAAAAAACTAAATAAGGAAAGTGGAGTAACAATATTAATTTCAAGTCATTTATTAAGTGAGTTAAATCAATTAGCAACACGCTATGGTATACTTAATAATGGAGAACTAGTGGAGCAATTAACACAAAAGGAATTAGATGAAAAGTGTAAAAAAGCACTAGAAATAAAAACTGATGATTTAAAAAAGACTACATGGGTGCTTGAAAATATATTGAAAACAACAAATTATAAAGTCTTACCAAATGAAGTAATTAAGGTTTATGATTATGTTAATGAATCAGGTAAGGTATCTAAAGCATTATCACAAGAAGGTATTACAATTTACCAGATAAGTATTTCAGGTGATAATTTAGAGAGTTATTTTATGAGTATTGTTGGAGGAAATATATAATGATTAATTTATTAAAAGCTGATTTATTTAGATTAAGAAAAAGTAAAACTTTTAGAAACTCTATGATAATAATTGGAATTTTAGTTGCTGTATTTTTATTTATGTGCTTAGATGAAGAATTTTTCTTTTCTCTAAATGTTACCTTTAGAAACGATAGAGTGTATGGTTTTTATCTTGGGGGAATAGAAGGAAATATAAATTACATTAATATTTTCAGGTCATCATTAGCATGTACTATATTTGCATGCTTAACTATGATTTTCTTAGTTACTGATTCAGTAATTTCTAAATACTCTAATGGAGTATTAAAAAATACAATATCTTATGGTCATAATAAATATAAAGTATACTTATCTAGTGTTATTTCTAATTACATCGGAGTTACGATAGTTACTATTTCATATATATTATTTTTTATGATTGGAGCAATTTGCTTATTTAAGCCAAATACGATGATTTCTAAAAATGAGTTATATGTAATATGTATAGTTACTTTAGTATTGCTAATTATTTTAGCAGCAATGGTTAGCTTATACACATTAATATCAGTTGTTATAAAAAGTAAAGTTGTTATTGCAACTGCTGGAGCATTATTTATGACTTTTGGCACTGGAGCATTATTTGATGTTATAAGTAAATCTACTCAAAATAAGATACCAATATATATGCTATTAGATATTTGTGGACAACCAGAGATTTCACCATTACTAAAAACCTGGGTTATAAATTCGTTTATAATTATAGTTGTATCAACAATTTTAGGTTGTATAATATTTAATAAACAAGAAATAAAATAATTAAAAGAAAATATATAATAAATAAGCGAGGTGAGTAAAATGATTGCAGTTATAATATTTTTAATTATTATTATAATAGTTTTGCTTCTTCGCTTACTTTTTGTAAATAAAGAAATAAAGAACATTGTAAGACAATTAGAAGATTATAATAATTTTAAGACTAGAAAAAAAATAGATATAAATTTAGTGAATAAAAATATTGAAAGTCTAGCTCAAAGCATTAATAAGCATATAGAGATATCAAAAAAACTTCAAATTAAGCAGTCTAATTCAGAAGAAGAACTAAAGAGCATGATTTCATCAATATCGCATGACTTAAGAACGCCCCTTACTTCAATAAAAGGATACTTGCAAATGCTTAAAAAAACAGATATAACTGATGAGAATAAAGCCAAATATCTGGATATAGCAGATAAGAGAGCAAAAGATTTACAAGAGTTAATAAATCAATTTTTTATGCTGTCAGTAATAGAAGATAATAAATATAATATGGAGCTTGAAAGTGTAGATTTAAAAGATACTTTTATTGAAATATTGACTAGCTTTTACGATGAATTTACTAGTAAAAACATAGAACCAATAATAGAAATTTGTGATAGTGAAGTTAGTGTTTTAGGTGATTATGCAAGTATAAAAAGAGTAATAGAAAACCTAATGATGAATATATCAAAGCATTCTAAAGGAAATGTTAAAATAACAATAAATATTACTAATAACTATGCTGAATTAACTGTAATAGATTATATTGATAATAACAGTGATATACAAATAGAAAGCTTATTCAATAAATTTTATAAAGCAGATAAAGCTAGAAAAGTTAATAGTACTGGATTAGGGCTATCTATAGTAAAAGAATTAATGGTTAAAATGAATGGAAGTGTAGAAGGAGACGTGCAAGACAACAAATTATTTATAAAATGTAGGTGGAAATCAAGTTAATATAAAAAAATAATGAGTTCTGTTTTCTGGTACACGTATAGCTAATTTAAGAACAAATTGTCAGTGGAAAATTAAGATGTTATTATGTTAATAATACTTATTGAACAAACATTTAAAAATTGGGGGGATAGTGATGGAGTTATATGCTAAATTATTTGTAATATTGGCATTTATCAGGGTATTTGTAAGTTTATTTAATTTAAATAGAAAAAAATTAATGTCTTATGCTTATGATTATAAAAGATTTGAAATATTAGATGATAAATACTATAAAATACTTTTTATAAGTGATGTTGTATTGTGCATTTTGATTACAGGTGTAAGCTTAATATCTTTACGAATTGATAATGTAGTTATTTATTGTGTAATATGCTTTATACTTATAGTTGCAATAATGGGGAGTTGTAGACGTATAAGCTTGAGAAATGGTTATATAAAAAAACTTACATAATGTAAAATGGTTAAATAATGTCCCATTTATTAAAGTTAACTTTAAAAGGCAGAATCACTGTAAATGATTCTGCCTCTATTTTTATACCTGTGAATTTGTGTGAGATTTCACATGTTAATGCACATGACGCTATTGCTGATATTTAAGTATCATGCACTTCAAAATGGAACCAGTTGATAAAAACTATACAATTTATAATTTAATCTACCCTACAAATTCCAATTTGTCGGTTAGATAAAAGGCGCAATTTTAATCTATTACGATTCAAATAGGATGCCCATTGGGCATCCTATTATGTTATGCTAATTTCAACACTATTTTTTAAAAAATCCTTTATATTTAATTTTTATGATAAATGCTATAGTAGCCATTAAAAATACAGTTAATCCAAATAGGGGTAAATGTACATTTCTATGGTTTTCTACTTTTTCAGAAGCCCCCTCTCCTATTACCTCATCCTTATTCTTAGCTAACACTGTTTTATTACTAGTTTCTGCTTCATCATCTAACATTTCAATTAATGGTTCATATGATTCCTTATCATTTTTATCAACCCTTATTTCTATGAAAAAATTATTCTTCTTTGTAATTTTTGATAGGGATAAATCATCAATTATATTTTCTAAGGCCTTTGAAACCTTAAACATGTAACAGTTATAATTTTCTCTATCCTCTTTTCTTATAAAGCTAATTTCCCTACTGCTTCTAAGGCTTGTCATAAAGGATTTAAGAATTTCAACCTTATTTTTTATATTTTCATTTACTTTAATTATTATTGGGTCTTCTTTACTTTCACCTGTTCCTCCAAGAATAACTATATTATCCTCACCCTTAGGTGTTTCCTTATTTGGAGGGGTATTATTTTCATTAGATGGCACCTTTGTAGCATCATTTGTTGATGTGTTTCCTTCATTAGTTTGTGGGTGTACAACCTTATTTTCCTCTTCAGTAGTTGGCTTGTATACAACAGTATTTCCACCTTCATTTGTTGTACCATTTCCATCATTAATTACTGGTGGGGGTGTTGTTGTCCCTCCATTATATTTTGACACATCAGATAAAATATTTTTTTGTGCATTATAGGATGAATCCTTTTTATCTATTCTCACTTCTATATTTTTAGAGTTAGCATTAATTATGAAATATTCATAATAGTCATCTGAATATACTTTTTGATTTCTTAGGCTTCCTAATAAACTTAGCTTTCTGAGATATTTTTCTAAGGTTGATGCCTTAGATGAAGCTGTTTTACTAACTTCTACTCTTAAAATGCTATTGCTTCCATTTAGGGGTCTCTTTAAAATTGGAGTAATTCCTTCATCTATAAGAGCTTGACTCTCCACATCATTAGGATAGGGCTTAACATCTACTGCATATTCTCTAGCCCTATAACTTCCATCTGTGGCCTTTGCCATAACCCAAACTTTCCCTTGGCTTTTTGCTAATATGGATGCTGTTCCTTCTGTTGAAGTGAAATCTATAATTCCATTGTTTCCTGTAACCTGCCACTCTATATTTTTTTCAGTAGCGTTACTATCAACATATGCCTTTGGCTTTATATGGGCTCCTATATATAATGTGGAGTTATCGTATAACCCTTCTATATATACATCACTTGCTAAATTTGCTTGATTGGTTATGCTTTTTGTTTGATTTTCATGAAGGGCTAAGGCTCTTGTAATTGGCATTATCATGGTGATAACTATTATTAATGCTATAATTCTCTTTTTCATTGTTAATTTTATTGATTAATCCATGAACTGGTTTGTTTAGATTAATACAATCCTCCCTTTTTTTAGTGCTATATTATTTATTATCGCATGTAAGAGTGAAGAGTGAAGAGTAAAGGTAAGAGTGAAGAGTGAATAGTGAATAGTGAATAGTTGTGGTTGAAATCCCTATGGGATTTCTTTAAATTTAAATCAAAGAAACTCTCCGAGTTTCCTCCATCACTTTTACTTCTTACTTCTTCACTCTTACCTATTAAAAGTAAGAGTGAAGAGTTGTGGTTGAAATCCCTACGGGATTTCTTTAAATTTGAATTCAAAGAAACTCTCCGAGTTTCATCCACCACTCTTACTTCTTACTTCTTCTCTCTTACCTCTTACCTCTTCCCTCCCCCTAAGACGTATATTTCTTCATTATTTCTTGAAGGGATATTTTAGCTATTTTCCTCTTTCCTCCATAGCTACCAATATAGAAAATAATCACAACAATGACAAGTCCTAAAATCCCATATGGCACAGTAAGTTCAAAAGGAAATACCATATTAAACTTATCCGTAAAATAATCTAAGAAAACATCCATCATTAAAATAGTAGAAGGAACACTAATTAAATAAGCCATAACGCTATATCCAAGGTAACTATTTAAAATCATAGAATTAACCTCACCCTTAGAATAACCCATAACCTTAAGCAAACTAATGTTATAATAATTATCCTCAATGGTTAAACTAATAAGAATAAGCAAAATAATAACCGATAAAAATACAGCAGTAAAAATTATCCCCCCTAAAGCAACCCTAATAAAACCCTGCATACTTTCAGCCTGTTCTAAAGCATCATTCTTATTAATAACAGTGCTATACTCATCACCAACTATTTTATTTTCTGAATACACAATATTAAATAAATCCTTAGACTCCTGCAAAAACTCCTTAGAAAGCTTAAGGCTTAAATCCTCACGCATTACATAAACCTTGCTATCACCATATTCCTCAGCAATTGCAACAACCTTAATTTTTTCCTTCTCATTTAAATAAGAAACTTCAATTTCATCCCCAACCTTAACCCCATAAAGTTCGCTAAGAGTTGTGGTTATAATCCCACCATTTTTAAGTTCACCAGTAATATCCTTATCCTTCTTATCTAAAAGCTTATGAAGCTTATTATTATCCTCAAGGCCAACTAAAGATATTTTTCCATCATTAAAGTCAACCCCTCCAATAATTAAAGCCCTCTCCTCTGAAGGTTCAAGCTTTGGAAGACCCTTAGCCATATCAACAAAGCCCTCATATACATAATCCTTTTTCTCGTAATAATCACTGCTCATTTTAGAAAAGAAGCTTGGCATCATAAATCCAACTAAAATCAGCATAGAAGAAAAGAAAATTCCAATTAAGAACACAAAAAACTTTCCTTTATTTCTAAGTAAAAATGAATATTTAAACTTAGTTGTGCTCTTAGTTTTACTTAAAATTCTATCACTAAACCTTACTAAGAAGGAAACCTTCCCACTTTGCTCTGTTCTTAAAAGGGATAGAGCTTTTTTGTTTAGAATTTTATTTATTATTAAGGTTGTACACCCTAGGAAAAACACCATAGGTATAATAATAGCTGTTAAAATTACAATAAAATCTGGGGTGATAGTCTCCTTTGGAAGTAGATAGAATTGTAAATAAAGATCCCTAAGCATTGGGGCAACTAGAATTCCAACTAAGCTTCCTAAAATCAACATTGGAAGAGTTATAACCAAAATTATTAAAAAATATGGCTTGCCAATCTCCCCTCTAGTATATCCAAGAGCCTTTAAAACCCCTATTTGAGCCCTTTCTCCATTAATAAGCTTTTGAATAATAATACCAACAATAATTAAAGCAATGGAGGCAATCATTATACTAAGTGAAACTGTCATAACCTTTCCTGATTTTATTTCTTCATAAATCATTCCACTTTGCATATTCCCCTTTGTATCTGCAAAACTCTCAACAAAAGGTAGTGTAGTTGAAATCTTTTTAAATTCATCTAAATCAAACTCACCATTTTGCTTTTTACCACCAAGAGAATATCCCTCTGTTCCCTTTAGCTTTTCAAATTCTTCATCACTAAATAAAGCAACTGAAATTGCTCCTGCATCAATATTAAATGTATTTTCCTGCATAAAAAGTGTGTAATCAGGGAATAATACAAATCCAGTAACCTTATAATCCTTATCTAAAAACCTTACAGTATCACCAATTTTAATATTATTTTTCTCACCATAAACCTTAGTAATACAAACCTCATTATTATTTTTAGGGGTAGTCCCCTCTTCTAATAAGGTTTTATTAATTTCCTTGTTGCCCTTTAAAGCCCTAATGATTCTGCTTTTTCCATCATTAAAAGTAAGATCTATGCTTTCCCTAAGTTCTATGTCATAACCCTTATAATTTTCCTTAAATGAGCTTATCCTATCTTCTATAATTTTATTATAAAGCTCCACATTCTCACTTTTTATATTCCCTAGTGACATTAGCGTGGACTGCTTATATTTTTCCCCCTCTTCAGGAGTTAAATTCTTATTTAATTTAACAGAAAAATCCTCTTGATTATATTCATTTAAATAGCCCTCATAGCCCTTTTCCATTGAGCTCATTGCACTATACATTGAGGTATATACCAAGGCACTTAAAAAGATAATTACTCCAATTCCAAGAAGCTGAAACCTCTTCTTTTTCATAAGCTTAATTGCATTTTTATAGAGCATAAAGTCCTCCCCCTTTTCTATCCCCAAATAATTTCACTAGCTTTTTTCTTATTTGTATTTTCAATAATTTTTGCAATTTTACCTGAATTCATTTTAATAACCCTATCACCCATTTCGCTAATTCCTGCATTATGAGTAATAATAACCATGGTTGTCTTATACTCCTTATTCATTTCCTCAAGTAGAGTTAAAACTTCCCTTGCTGTTTCCTCATCTAAGGCTCCAGTTGGCTCATCACAAAATAATATCATTGGCTTTTTAGCAATACTTCTTGCTATAGACACCCTTTGTTGTTGTCCCCCTGATAATTGTGATGGATATTTATTTTTTTCACCCTCTAGTCCAACCCTCTTTATAACATCATCAATGTTTAATGGGTCCTTTGAAATATTAGCTCCAATATCAACATTTTCCCTTACTGTTAGGTTTTGAAGTAGGTTGTATTGTTGAAAAATAAAGCCTAGGTTATTTCTTCTAAACAGAGTTAATTCATCATCCTTATAATGAGAAATCTTATCTTCATTAAAGTAAATTTCCCCTGAGGTTGGTGTGTCAAGGCCACTAATTACATTTAAAAGGGTACTTTTCCCACTTCCACTTGGTCCTAAAATCACAAGAAATTCTCCCTCTTTAATTTCTAAGGATACCTTGTTTAAGGCAAAGGTTTTAACCTCTCCAGTGTCATAAATCTTTGAAACATCTTTTAATACAATTCCCATTATTATTCCTCCCTTATTTCTTTTATTTATATAGTCCAAGCTTAAGAATATCCAAATATCCATTTAACTCTTCAAAAAGTTTATCACTATCTTTTAAGAATTCTTCACTTCTATTTGCATATACTTTCATTAATCTTGATAAGAACCCTTCACTTAATATCATTACCATTTCATAGGCTTTTTTTATGTCTATGCCCTCCTTAAATTTTGAAAGGTCTATGTTCTCAGTACAAACTTTTTCATGGGTTTCTAAATGCTTTATATATTCTTCTCCAAGCAACTCCATAAATTCTTCATTGAAATCAACAAAGCTCTCTAAAATTATTTTGCTCTCATCTACATATTCTAGGGTTAAAATAAATTTAAGCTTCACAAACACCTGTAGTCTTTCAAAGAAATCACTTGGTAATCCTTTGTCATATTCTAGGTTTTGAATTTGTTCCACCTTTTTAAAGGCTGTATATACTATATAGAAATATAGATTTTTCTTGTTTCCAAAGTAATTGAATAATGATCCTTTAGAGATTCCACAGTTTTTTACTATTTCATTTGTTGATGCTTTAATATAGCCATTTTTAGCGAATTCATTTAATGCTGCTTTGTATATTATCTCCTCTTTATCAGTTGGTATATTAATTTTTTCCATTGCTATCCCCCCATTGACCAAGTGGTCATTTCCTTTGTTGATTTCATTATATTCCCAATTGACCAGTTGGTCAATAAGAATTTTTACAAATAATTTGATTTATTTTCTCTAAAGGTGTAAGCTAATGACTATGAATTTTTTTATAAGGGGTGTAAATAATGAAAAGTAAAACTTCAAAGATTTTATTAATTCTGCTTTGTGTTGTTTTAGTGGTTTTTTTATTGATGTTTGTTACCTATAAGGTGTCTTTTGCTCCTAAATCAACTGTTACTCCTATTTCTACTAAGGTTGAAATTAATAATAAGGAGTTAATTAAGAAGTTTCTTCCTGATAATTTTAGTCTTTCTTTAAAGGAGATTTATGTTGAGTCTACTACTTCTTTTAGTGATAGGGAACTTACTGAGTTGTTTATTCTTGCTCTTTCTGAGTCTCCTGAGGCTATGGAGTTTGTGGATGGCTTGAGGGTTTCTATTGTTAATGGGAAGATAGATATTTTGTTACATATTAATTTTAATGGAATTCCTCTTGAGTGTAATTTAACTTTTACTGCTATGGCTAAGGATGGCATGGGTATTTTCCATTATGAAAGTGGTAAGGTTGGTTTTATTGATATTAAGAAGGATTGGATTTTTTCTAATATTGCTATTGAGGATAATTCCATAATTAGTGTTGATAAGGCTTCTGGTGATTTAATTCTTGCTTTTGATGGTATTAAGCAGCTGGAGGTTCGTAATGTTTCTACTTTTAAGAATGAGCTTAATATTACTTTTAGGGGGACATTAAGATTTTGGGATTGGCTTAAGTAAAATATAAAATAATCGCCAAGGCGACTTTGGAGCCGTCGATTATTTTTAGCGCATCTGCATTTCTGAAGCTTGCCTGAGGAAAATTTTGCAGGCGCACTGTATTCATTTTTATTCTATAGGCTGAATCACTTTGTATTCTTATTGTGATTCAGTTATCCACAACTTACCCAAAATATAATTTCCTATAGAATAAAAAAGGTTGGCTTCTACCCTATATGGGTTGAGCCAACCTTTTTCGTTATGCTACATTAAACTTAGTTATAACTTTTTCTGTTAATGAAGCTCCAGCTTTTCCAACTAAATCACCTGATTTTGTTTGGAAAATGTTTTTTGTGATTATAAGATTCATTAGTGTCATAACTTCTGCTTCTGTAATGTCTTGTTTGATTCCACTAACTGAGAAGTTTGTTTTTTCTCCTGTTTGACCAAAGAATACCATTGTTAAAATTAATTCCATGTGCTACTCCTCCTTTCTTTTAGATTTTTAAATAGCCTTAAACTATTCTCCTCTAATTAAAAGGTGAGTTTCAGCTATTGATGCTGCTCTTGTTTCTACTCCAAGTACAGCTCTGATTCCATCTGCAACATCTAATATGTTGTCAGGTGTTGCATCTGTTTTTACATTTTGGAAACTCTTTTTTCTATAAACAGGGTTTCCTCCTGCATCTTGCCCTGATCTAGTTTCTAAAACTAATGATCTGTTAATAAGATTTTTTGTAACTGCCATGTTTTTTTCCTCCTTTTTTTGTTTTTAAACACTTTACATTTATAAATACACAGGTTTAAAAAAAATTGAGGAGAAAAATTTAAAAAAAGTAAGAAGTACTCTTCTCTCCTACTTATTTCTCCGCATCAATCATAACTCCAACCTTCATGGATATTATTGTATTTAGCTTGTTTATTGATGAACTTAAGGTTAGTATTTGCTTTTCTAGTCTTATTAAAAGGTAAGCTGAAACAGCAACAGGAAACCCAACATTCCCAATAAGTGTTACCAATTCATTAATGTCCAAATTGATTCCTCCTTCCTATTAGTTTGGAGGGTTATCAAAGGAAAAAGTTTTGATTACAGTTCCCACAATTGGCTCCTCAGTAAACCCTTCCTCATTGATTTCTTCTTGGTAGCCTAAGTCATCCTTATCAATTTCTTTTTTCTTATTTATTTTTTTCATAAAAAAATCCCTCCAAATTGTTTTCTCATATATAAGTAAACAACTTGAAGGAATTTTGAGGTAAAAATATTTTAAAAGTAAGAGGTAAAAATGAATAGTGAAGAGTTGTGGTTGAAATCCCTTATAAAAGGTAAAAACTAATAGTGAATAGTGAAGAGTTGTGGTTGAAATCCTTACAGGATTTCTTTTAAATTCAAAGAAACTCTCCGAGTTTCCTCCACCACTTTTCACTCTTACCTCTTCTCTCTTACCTCTTATCTCAAAGTACTCTTCTCTCAAAAAGCTATTTTATTCTTAACTAATAATTTTCTGCATTTGTTAAAGGCTGAATCTCTTTTACTTCTTGCCTTGCTATAAGATATTTTTTTCATTTTTGAGAAATCCGTTAAACTATTCCCTTCATAATAAATAAAGTTAATAAGCTCCTTTTCCTCTTTAGTTAATCCCTTAATTATTTTACTAATGCCCTTTTTGGCTTGCCTTTTAAAAACTTCATCAGTAAGGCATTTATCATCACATACTGTTTCTTCTAAGGTTTCATAAGAATGAACCTTAAAATTTTTAACATCTGAATCCCTTAAAAGGTTAATTAAAAGATTTCTAACTGCTACCCTACAAAACTTCCCAAAGCAATTTTTACTTTCATCATACTTTTTTATTATTTTAACAATTAAAAGGTTACATTCATTTACTAAGTCATCAAATTCATAATTTGGAATGTTGAAGATGGTAATCTGCTTCATTATACAGGGTTTAAAGGCATTTATTAATGCTTCTTCTGCAACTTTATCTCCAAACTTTGCTTTTGTAGCTAATGTTTCTATTTCCTTATAATCCATATTATTTCTCCCTTATAATTCCATTTTATTATAAGTACACGGAAATATAAAGATTTGATGCTTATTCTTATTAATTTTCTTGAGGAAAAAATCTCCTAGCTACTTATTATTTAATATAGCCCCTAGCTTTTTTTCATCAACAATTGGAATATTGAAGGATCAAATTTCTCTTGCTGTTAAAAATGGTAAGAATCACTTTATAATTAAACCATACTTAATCTTATTTAGATTTTATCAATTGTATTATTATCTAATCTTCCACACTCATTTTTTCTTTTTCTTCACGCATAAACTCATGATACCTTATCATCATATTATTTAATAATAAAAGATCATACACTATATTATCTCTATCTTCATTATTAAATATTAATTCTAAATCATCCACTATTACTTCTTCATCAACTGGTCCAAAACTTTTGATTATTGCCTCTATACCCTTAGGTCTTGTTTCTGCAACAATATTTAATTTCCCCTCTTCAAGATATGTTACCATATTATTAAACCTATCCCAATAACAAAATGTTGATTTATTTAAGTCAGCATATTCCATAAATACCTCTATCAGAAAAGGTATGCTCTTAAACTCCTTTGAATCCAATGGAATATACCCTGCATCTACAATTACAGCTGATTCTTTTATATATGCCATTGTGTCAAATTGTTTGTTAATAATTTTCACAACATCATCCTCTGCATGCATTTTAAATGATAATCTTAGACTACCCTCCCTGTTAACCCTCTCTATACTATCTTGTTTTTTCTTATCTATCATATTCCCCTCGCTCCTAATACTTTTTGTAATGGTATTAATCATATATAATCTCTATCTTAACAGAAACTCTGCTACTTTATTCCATCACTCTTCTTTTTAAGTTCTCTTTTAACTTCTTCTATTAAACTTATATCTACTTCTAATAATTCAGATATGGATTTGATATCTATGTTTTTTTGCAACATATTTCTTATTCCTATTTTTGCTCTTTTTAAATCCCCTTCTTCTCTTCCTTCTTCAATTTTTTCCTTATCCCTTTGCAATAAAGTCATAAACTCCACCTCCATTGTTACATCATTCTTAACATTTTCAACTTTTCTATGTATATGCTTAACTAAATCTCCCTTTGACTCTTCTACAGTCTTATCATTGGATGCCTCAACATATCTAAGAAACTCTAATATCTCTTCATCTAAATCATTAATCTTACCCTTAGTGCTTAGTATTATCTTTTGAGTTTCGTCTCTTAATTTAATACTGTTGTCTTCAACACAAGTATTTTCAAAGGTATATCTATGTCTGCCACCCTTAAATGGATCAAAGGTGCAAATAAATATTATGTAAGTTTTAACTAAATTTATATAGTCCTCACCCTTATTAATAAAATCTAAATCTATGTTACCTTGATAATACCTTAATCTTTTAGGTAGATTTTTGTTACTGCTTCTTTGCATTTCAACATTATATACAGTATTATGCTCATCTTGAACATATATATCCAAACGAATTCCTTTACTTTCAAGAAGTAAATTTATTGTTTTTTGGTCCTCTGGTATGGTTACTTTTTTTATTTTTATTCCTAATAATTTTTCAAGAAACTCCTTGCAAATAGTACTATCCGTCATAACCTTTGCAAATAGGAAATCATCTGATAAATTTAATTCACTTAATTTCTTACACATATAATTACACCCTAAACCTTTATTTACCTGATTGATACCATCGCCCAGACCTATAGATTAGAGCTAAATGCTAATATCCATCTAGATATGCTCTTCTATTTATTAGATAGCTTAATCTTAATTTTCTCAAACTCCACCTAATACTAAGAATAACTTGTTATTGTAATTATTAACCTAATTATATTAAATTATTCATTTATAATCAATAAGGGAAGTTAAAAATAAAGGAGAAGAGTTTTGGCTAAAATCACTTGTAAAAGTAAGAGGTAAGAATGAATAGTGAAGAGTTGTGGTTGAAATC
>JBOFVP010000392.1:0-3521 GCA_051653165.1 Clostridium sp. | reverse complement strand
TTCTTGAATATGTTGAAGCCTCAAACGAGGATACTGCAAAAAAATCAAAAGGAAATTTAGTAAAGCATATACATGAAAGAGTAGAGAAAATTAAGCGGGATGTGACCATGGAGGTGGAGTTTATGACATTATTGCAAAGGGATAAGGAAAAAATTGAAGAAGGAATAAAAAAAGTTGCAATTAATCTACTGGATATCTTAGATGATAAGACTATTTCAGAAAAAACCGGATTAACTATAGAAGAAGTAATAACCCTTAGGGAATCTGCAAAAAACATCTAAATTAACAGGATTAATAGTAGATTAAATCACCCAAATTAAAAGATAGTGTTTTGTTAAATATACAACAACCACAGAGGGAGTGACTTAAAGTCACTCCTTTTATTGATTGATTAATACATCAAAAGTAACAGTTTTAACGGATAGAGGGGGAATATCAGACACAGATATTCCAAACTGAGGATTACCAGCCCTTGGAACACCATTATCAGTAAAACTATTTGGAATAAAGGTTGTAAAATAAGGAATTGTATCCTTAAAAATATTGTTTAAAAAGTTGTGGTTGGTTATAATAATATTGTAGAAAATGATTGAAGGAATATGAAGGGTAGAGTTTAAAAAATTTAATATTACATTATCTGATAATTAGATAAAATATTTAAGCATAAGGACTGTGTTATAATAAATCTAATTAGAGGTAATAATTTAAACAAAGGATTAAATAACGAGGTAAACATAAATGAGAAAAGTGAAACCATTGAATGATTTTATATTTAAAAAAATTTTCGGTGAAAAAGGAAATGAAGATATTTTAATATCATTTATAAATGCTGTATTAAAAAGAACTAAAAAAGATGCAATAGTAGAAATTGAAATTATAGAAAATAAGCAGTTAACTAAAGAATTAATTTTAGATAAAACAGGGATAATTGATGTTAGAGCAAAAACTTCTAAAGGTGAAAATATAGATATAGAGGTGCAACTTACAAATCAAGGTAATATGGATAAAAGAACATTATTTTATTGGGGAAAGATGTATCTTGAAAATATAAAACAAGGGGAAGATTATACTAGATTAGAAAAGGTTATCACCATAAATATATTAGACTTCGAGTTTTTAGGAACTGAAAGTTACCAGTCTTCATTTCATCTGTGGGAGGATTTAGAAAAAGATTATATGCTTACAGATGTTATTGAAATTCATTTTTTAGAATTGCCTAAGTTCAGAGAGAAAAAAGAGAAAGATTTTAGGGAAAATGCAATAGAAAGATGGCTAATGTTCTTAGAAAAAGATATCCCTGAAACTACATTAAAGGAGCTGATTAGTATGGATGAAGCAATAGAAAAAGCTGAACAAAAAATCGAGTACCTAAGTAGTAATGAAGATGCAATGAAGATTTATTATGAGAGAGAAAGATCACTTCATGAAAGAGCTAATATGATTAGTTCAGCAGAGAGAAATAAGCAAATTGAGATTGCTACAAATGGATTAAATCAAGGGTTAGATATAAGGTTAATAGCTACATTAACAGGATTAACAGTAGATGAAATCACCCAAATTAAAAGATAATATTTTGTTAAATATACAACAACCACAGAGGGAGTGACTTAAAGTCACTCCCTTTATTGATTGATTAATACATCAAAAGTAACAGTTTTAACTGATAGAGGGGGAATATCAGACACTGGTATTCCAAACTGAGGATTGCCAGCCCTTGGAACCCCATTATCAGTAAAACTATTTGGAATAAAGGTTGTAAAATAAGGAATTGTATCCTTAAAAATATTATTTATGGAAGGAACTAAGTTGTTATTTTTTAGTGTAATAGTATAATGAATAGTCTCCCCTAAATCAGCAAAATGTTTATCTACATATTTAGTAATTTCTAATGGAATTAGAGGCTTAAGTAGGGTTTGTACAATATTACTTTCAGTAGAATAAACAGTAGTATCACCTGTATCAATAGACATAAAGTTTAACACACCCTCATTTAATAAAAGGTTTGTAGGTGTTAAAGATACTCCTTTAACATAGAAGGTAATAGTATAACTTTGAAGGGTATCAAGGGATTGAATATTCGTTAGTGTTAATATTTGATTAGTGCCATTACTTGAAATTTGTCCTCCACTATCAGAGGAAACAAATAAGGAGTTAGAAGGAAGGGTATCTATAACAGTCATATTTGATATTCCTATATCTCCAATATTAGTTACAACAAGGGTGTACTTAATTATCTCACCAAGTTGTGCCTCACTTTTATCAACAAACTTTTCTATTTGAGCCTGAGGGTTTGAGCCAATTTCAAGTAAATGGTCCTCAACTTCTCCATCTTCTGCAACTCCATAGCTTCTAGTATCCTCAATAATTGGATCAGTTGCACTATTAACTAGGGTTACAGAGGTTATTCTCATCCTTAAAAATGTATTACCCTTAGTCAAGAGTTTGGTAGATGGAATGTTAAATATAAGCTTAAAGTTTCTTGGATTTGTAACTAAGTCAGAGGGAACAACAAGAGGGTCAGCACTTTCATCACCAGAAAAAATCCCATTCTTATCGTAATCTATCCATGCATAAACAAAGGCATCCACTCCAAGCTTATTAGTTACAGTAATATCAACAGTATAAACCTTTGTACTAATTCTAAGCTTTGGAAGAGGAAGAGTTACTCCATCATCTAAGGAGTCTCCAGTTGCTGTTAGGTTTTGAAGTGCTTCCGGTTCTTGAGTTACTCCATTACCAAAGTAAAGTAAGGAGTTTGTTGCATGTCTTGGACCATCCTTTGATAAAAAGCTTCTGTAATTATTTTGGGATAAAGGGAAGGTGCCAGAATCTGGACAATCACCAAAATCAGGACTAAGACTTGCATAAATACATGCAGCCCCATCATTAGAACTTGCAGGGACAGTTTTACTAAAGTTAATGGATGTACCAGTTGTTGTAGAGTTTAATTCTGTTCTTGTTATTAAACCAGTAGAGTTTTGAAGCCAATAGTCAAAGCCGTCTTTATCTGAAAAAGCAGCTCCAATTCCACCAGGTATAGCAGGAGTATAAGTTATTTGAGTTATTGCACCAGTTGTTAAGTCAATGGTTTGAGTGGTTGTATGAAGTTTCCCATCTACAGGATTAAAAGTCCAGTCGAATTGAGTTTGAATAGTACCAGAAACAGTTATAACTCCTTGGTCTAAAAAATCAGGTGAATTCTGGTCCATCATTTTCCATGCTATATTACCGTTGCATAAAACTTATAAAAAGTTATAAACATATAAATTTCACTTTAATTCCCCCTTCATAGAACTCTATTTCACCTAAAGGCTACTCTAGTTTGGTGTAGTTCTCCAAGGGCTTAAATTCGGGTACAACGCACCCTATAAGATTAGTATTCTCTCAAAATTCACCTATACTAATCCGTAATTACCAAGATTAATTGAAGCATTTCTATCTCTATCAATTTCTATTCCACATTTCTCACACTTATAAGTTCTATCTTTTAATCCCAAATCAGACTTTATATTTCCACAACA
>JBOFVP010000391.1:0-13378 GCA_051653165.1 Clostridium sp. | reverse complement strand
AATAAAATAATTCATTTACATTCACCCCTTATACCTTTATAATGATGATAGAAAAAATCGTATATGAATCATCGGTTTTTTTGTGGCTAGCAGTACTATGCAAACCCAAATCAATTATAGAATAGGGGAGAAGAAATGAAATCATTAAAAATAGCTTGTACAGAAAGAACTAGAAACTACTTTTATACAGATAGAGAAACCATACAAGTTGGACTGACGGACTACACTGATGTAGCCTGTGCAGTAGTTAGTGAAGATGATATTGAAGTAATAAATGACATTTATGATACTAAATTTGGTATTTCAATTTTTGTTTTATCAGAGGATGGAGAAGTAAGTGATGAAATAAAAGAAAAGGTTGATTATATCCAAGACATAAATGATATAACAGAAAAATCCTTCACTAAAAAAATTAATGAAGTAGCAGACAATTATGAAGAAGAAATGCTACCTCCATTCTTTAATGTACTTAGTGAATACTCAAGAAGAGGAAATCTACAATTTGCCTGTCCAGGACACCAAGGAGGACAATACTTCCTAAAGCATCCAGCAGGAAGAGCCATGTATGATTTCTTTGGAGAAAATATATTTAGATCTGATATATGTAATGCAGATGTAGACCTTGGTGATTTATTAATCCATGAAGGGCCTGCAATGTCAGCTCAAACTTATGCAGCAAAGGTTTATAATGCTGATAAAACCTACTTTGTAATGAATGGAACAAGTACTTCAAACTCAGTAGTTATAAATGCAATTGTTTCACCTGGTGATTTAGTTTTATTTGATAGAAACAATCATAAATCAATATATAATTCTGCATTAATATCATCAGCTGGTAAGCCTGTTTACCTTGAAACCTCACGTAATCCCTTTGGTTTTATAGGTGGAATTGATGCCCACTGTTTTAATGAGGATTATTTAAGACAAGAAGCAGCTAAAATGGATGAAGAAAAATCTAAAAGTAAAAGACCTTTTAGACTTGCTGTAATTCAACTTGGAACATATGATGGAACAATTTATAACGCAAGACAAGTTGTTGATAAGATTGGTCACCTTTGTGATTATATTTTATTTGACTCTGCATGGGTTGGATATGAGGAATTTATTCCTATGATGAGAGATTGCTCTCCTCTACTTTTAGAGCTTCATGAAAATGATCCTGGAATATTTGTAACTCAATCTATTCATAAACAACAGGCTGGATTTTCACAAACATCACAAATCCACAAAAAGGATAGCCATATAAAGGGACAAAAGCGTTATGTAGATCATAAGCGTTTTAATAACTCATATATGCTATATGCATCAACAAGTCCATTTTATCCATTATTTGCAGCCTTAGATGTAAATGCTAGAATGCAGGATGGTGAAGCTGGTAAAAAGCTATGGGCTGATTGTATTAAGGTCGGAATTGAAGCTAGAAAAGATGTTTTAAATAGATGTTCTCTATTAAAGCCTTTTATTCCACCAACTGTTGATGGGGTAAACTGGGAAGATTATGATACTGAACTAATTTCAAATAACATAAAGTTCTTTAAGTTTCATCCAAAGCAGAAATGGCATTCTTTTGAGGGCTATGGAGAAAATCAATACTTTGTTGACCCAAATAAGTTTATGCTAACAACTCCTGGTATTGATGTTGAAACTGGAGAATATGAGGACTTTGGTATTCCTGCAACAATTCTTGCAAATTACCTTAGAGATCATAGAGTTGTTCCTGAAAAGAATGATTTAAACTCTATTTTATTCCTTTTAACACCTGCTGAAAGTGATGAGAAGATGAAGGCATTAGTTGACCATCTTGTTAGATTTGAGAACTTGGTTCTTGAGGATGAAAAGCTTCAATATGTTCTTCCTAAGCTTTATGCAAAATATAAGGATCGTTATGAGGGATATACAATAAGAAGGTTATGTCAAGAAATGCATGACTTCTATAAGAATAATGATGCTAAAACTTATCAAAAGCTTTTATTTAGAAGGGATTCTCTACCTGAGTATGTAATGAATCCAAATGAAGCTAATGTGGAGCTTAAGAGAAATAATGCAAAGTTAGTTAAACTTTCTGAAATTGTTGGTGAGGTTGCCCTAGAGGGTGCTCTACCTTATCCTCCTGGAGTATTTTGTGTAGTTCCTGGTGAAAGATGGAATACTGTAGCTCAAAAATATTTCTCAATTTTAGAAGAGGGTATAAATAAGTTCCCTGGCTTTGCTCCTGAAATTCAAGGTGTTTACCTTGAAAAGGAAGATGGTAAAACTGTTGCCTATGGGTATGTTTTAGATAAGTAATACTAGGGAAATACCTCTAGATTTCTTTCATTATAAGTTGAAAAAGTGCGACACGTGTCGCACTTTCTATTACTTTATTATAAGTTATTTATTATCTCTTATTTCTTGTTCACTTCAAAAAACTACCTAAGTTTTATCACCACTACTCCCTAACCTCAGGTACAATAATATCAACTTCATTTATAAAGGTAGTTTCAAAGCCATCTCCCTTTGACCTACTATTTCCCTTAGGCTTCACCATGGTTTCCTCATTATTATTTAAATAACAAGTATTATTTTCATTTAATACCCCTGTCCCCTCGTCATCTAAAATATCCGTAATCTCCCCCTCAATAAACACAACCTTATTGTTAACTTGTCCATAGTCCATGAAAATATAGCTATCATCACTAGAATTATTACACAAAGCCTTAGGCGTTCCATAAGACTTACTTTCCTTACATCTTTCATCCTGAATTAACACACTTGACATTTCATCATCAGGACTACCAAAACTATCATTTATAACAGGCTTATTAACTCTAACCCCTTTAACTTCCTTATTCTTTTTACTATGCTTTTCCACCTTTTTATTATTCTTAAGCTTTCTTCCTCTCATGCCAGACAAATCACGAATACTAGAAATAACTCTACACTTCCAAAAAGCTATAATAGATAATACTAGAGAAATTCCTCCCCCAATTAATCCAACCTTAAAAACAATATCATAATCCATAAAAAAACCCCCTACTTCTTATTCAAGGATGTATATTTTTGTTTAAACTTCTTAAAGCTACTATTTTCCTCAGCTCCCTTAAACTTCGAAGCCTCCTCATAATAAGCCTTAATTAAAGAACCATGAACCTTATCATCTAATCCACCTTGTATTTCAATTAAAAGCTCTCCAATTTTACAATACTCCTCAAGAGATTTCACATATTCCTTAGCACCAATTTCTGGCAACTCCTTACCAAACCAGTCCCCTCTTTCCTTATAAGAAGGAGCAAGCTTTTGTCCATATTGAAGATTAAGCTTATCTAACACATATTTATCCTTTATATTTTCAAAGTCCTTCCTTCCCTTTTCTAAAATATCAATAGCTCTCTTATTTCCATCCTTAAGCTTATTACCATAGTTATTGTAAACATTTCCCAAGGAATTAATATACTCTGCCCTCTTCCTGCTATCTTCAACTTCCTCAATGGCCTTCTCAAACTCAATAGCCTTTTCCTCTAAAGCTTTATAATCAATAGTCTTATTATTCAATATCTTAGTTAACTCTAAATAATGCTTAGCTATTGGATTTTTACTAACATCAATACCACTTAAGTACTTTAAAGCCAATGAGTAATTCTTGTAGTCAAAATAGGTAATTGCAAGCTTAAATGTTGCATCTTGACTCTTACTAACATCTAAATATCCATTAGTAATATACCATTCAATTAACTCCGTCCCTTCCTTAACCTTCCCCATTGAAACATAACCATCAATTAATGCTATGTAGGCTTCATCCTTTTCCCTATCAAGGTCAATTAAGGCATGTTTTACTGCTATTGTTCCTTCTGTGTATTTTCTAAGATTGTAAAATTCCACTCCACCATTAAGAACTTCAACATACTTCTCTTCTGCTTGTTTTAGCTTACCATTCCATCCAACCACAGCAACTACTCCAAAACAAATTGTCATTACTAAGCAAAAGGAAAATAGAGCAATCCTTTTTATTAATCCACTTCTATACTTTTTAGTTAACTTATTTATGTTTTTTAAGTCATATAAAAGCTTATCAGCACTTTGATATCTCTCATTAGGATTAATTCTTAAACACTTGTCAATTATATAATCTAATCCCTCTGGTATACTTTTATCAACACTTCTTATAGATGGAAGCTTTGTATTATCCTTAAAGTTTTTACCTGTAATTAACTGATACATTACAACACCAAAGCTATAAATATCTGTTCTAGCATCAGTTATTTTACTTACAATCTGCTCAGGAGCTGCATATATCTTTGTTCCTAAATTTTTAGTCTTGTCCACAACCCCAGTTTTATCTGCAACATCTGAAATTGCTATACCAAAATCTATTAGCTTTATTTTCCCCTCAGGGGTTAGCATAATATTATGAGGTTTCATATCTCTATAAATAACAGCTTCCTTTGCTCCATTATGAAGATAATTTAACACTTCAGCTATTTGTATTCCCCAGTTAATTACATCATTTAAGTTGCACTTTCCCTCTCTCTCAAACTTCTTTTTCAATGTCTCTCCAGCTATATAATCCATAACAACATAAATATGCTCATCACCTGTAATTATGTCATAGATTTTTGGAAGATTAGGATGCTCTAAGGCTACCAAAAGCTCTGCTTCCTTCTTTAAACACTTCAATAAAAGTTCATTATCTATTTGAACCCCACTTTTATTATCCTGCTTTAAAATATCTTTAATGGCAAAATTCTTCTTAAGCCTTATGTCATAAGCTAGGTATACTATACTCATTCCACCCTTATCTATTTCCTTAAGAATTTCATATCGTCCACCAATTATTGTACCCTTATTAATCATTAATTTATCACCCCTTATTTAACTACTTTAAAAACTATGGCTGTAATGTTATCCCTTTCTTTTCTTGATTTAACCATATTAATTGCTCCCTTTATCCTTGCATTTATTTCTTCAAGAGTTGCATAATTATTTAATGTAAAGCACTCACAGATCTCATCATCATATAGCTTTCTATATAACCCATCTGAACATATTAAGTACACTTCCCCTTCATTAACCTTTAATGACTTCATATCTATATCTATGTCTTCCTTCACTCCAATACACCCAAGGAGAATATTTTTTTTAGGATGATTTCTTGATTCTTCAACTGTTAAATTTCCTCTTTCAATTTCCCTTTGAATATAACTTTGGTCTCTAGTTATTTGCTCCACTCCATTTTTTATTTTATATGCTCTACTATCTCCACTTTGAAATATAAACCCTCTGTCATTAATAGAAAAAATCATAGTTAAAGTTGTCCCTAATGAAACCCCCTTATTTTCCCCATAATCCTTTACTCTCAGGTTTATTTCTTCTATTTTTTTATTAACTAGAAATAGTATGTCACTATCACTTAAATTATTAAAATTAATATACCTTACCTCTTTGTCAAACCATGCTTTTAAACCTGAAACTACTGAAGCACTTGCAAGATGTCCATCTGCAAGCCCTCCCATTCCATCACACACAGCAAAGAGCCCAATCCTTCCGTATGGGCTTCTTGCTGTTTTTATTACTAGGGCATCTTGATTTCCTGATTTTCTTAGCCCTATGTCTGTATCGTAGCCTATTAAAAAGTTCATTCCTTAAATACCTGTGAATAAATGTCTAGTGCTTCCACACCATAGTTTTCTAAGTATACATGGTAAAACTTTTCTGAAGGCTTTAACTTATTTTCCAAGGAGGAAGCCATAATTGCACTATAATAATAATCTCTCTTTATATCAAAGTCATATTGTCTTGTACAAACAGCTTTTTTAATATTAAATTCTTCTATAAATCCATTATTTTCATCCCCTTCAAAGTCAAGCTTCACACTTAAGGGAGCATAAAAAGTATACATTCTCTTTCCCTCACTATTTACCTCCCTATCAATGGTAAAAAATATTGGACCTGTTGGGCAAACCATTTCTCTTGTAAAAAAACTTTTAACCCCTAAAATGTCTTTTTTCCATTCCTTTTCACTACTTGGCATTCTTATAAATGCTACATTATGAAAACATAGACTTGACATTCTAATCTTCATTACTCTCTCCTCCCTACTCAAAATAACTAGAGTTATTTACCTTTCTATCTACTGCAACCTTTAAAAATGTATAACTAAAATCCTTGTCCCCTCCTAGTACATAATATATTGGAGACGCTTGTTTCATTTTATACTCCTCCATATACTGCAAAAGAGAACCCACACAATACTCTGTATTTAATTCAAAATTTTCATATACACATATGGAAAGCATATCCTCTACACAAAAATAGCTGTGAAATTTAAGTCCATTTAACTCACTAGGCATTTCCTTATTAACCTGTATAAAAAATTCTCCTATAATTACCTCTTCCTCTGGAACATTAAGTATGGAATAAAATCCAAGCCCCACTGGCTCAAGTTTATTTTCTAATACCTTATTTATAAACTCTCCATGTACATCCTTTATTTTCTCATAGTGAAACTGATATTTACATGAAACAACATTTGAGTACTTCATATAATCCTTTGGGTTTATAACCATTCATCTTCACCCCTCTTTATCTTTGCACAAACATCTATAACCTGTTCCCCATATAAATCTACTAAAATATTATAAAATTCATCTTCGATTTTTAACTCATTATCTTTAGCACACTGGCGAACAAACTCATAACTTACCTCTAAGGCATCACTAATATCCTCATGCCTATAAACTAATGCATCCTCAATTAAAAACTCCTCATGAAAGCTATATGCACTTCCCTCTGGCATTCTAAGCTTAGCACAAAGTGGAATATAGAACTCATAATCAAATATTCCTCTTTCCTCATCTAAAAGCTTTATTTTATAGAAGCATGGTCCTGTTGGATACAAGTTATTTTTTATAACCGAATTTCTTACCTCTGCTGTTTCCTTATGCCAATTTTCTAAATCTGTTCTAACTTTTTTACATAAAACATTTTTAAATAAAATAGATTTTCTTCTAACTAACATTCCACTTTATCTCCTCATAAAATTTACCAAAACACCTCTGCTAACCCTTTACCAACTGTATTAACAGCTCCCTTTGTACCATCAATTGCCTTATCTACAAGCCAATTTGCTCCATCCTTTGTTCTATCTAAAAGTGAAGCTGGAGGCTCTCCAAACTCTGTATTAATTGCTGCTGTTGTTAACATACCAACTCCATACCCTACAATAGTTCCAAGTGGTGGAACTATTGCTGTACCAATAGCTGAGCAAGTAGCTGTAATTGTTGCCTGTGTTGCAGCTGATGCTAATATATCCACTCCTGTACTTACAGCATAATCAATTGTATTATCTATTACACCATCATTTACATCACCAAACTCATTTAAGTTACCTGTAAAGGTTGATACTAAATCTCCAACCTTACCTAAGTTATCTAAGCAATTTGCTGCCTTCCATGATTTTGGGTTTAACTCCTTAACCTTACCAACAATATCAATTTCCTCAAGGAAGGTATCCTTAAACTGCCCACCTGCAATTGGAATTATATCCTTCATTCCTGTAATTTTTGATTTATCCCCAATATACTCAAGCCCTTTTTTTAACTCATCACAAGCAATTCCTTTAATCTTTGATATATTCTCATCAAAACCTATTTTATTATCAAGGTCATATATATCAAGACCATCCTCACTCATGATTTTCTTAAGTATTGTTGGGTCTAACTTGTCTATGTCTAAAAGCTCCTTAAGATCATCTAATAACTCTGGCTCTCCTAATATACCCTTTCTAACCTTAAGAATTATTTTCCCCTTTACCTTCTCAAATTTTAATGCTCCCCCTCCAAGAAAGGATGACATTAACATAAGCTTTGGATTCTTTAATAATTCTGAGTCGTTAAATGCATCTATAAGTTGCTCTCCAAATGATGCTAGAATGGATGTATGTGATTTTATAACATCTGCACTATTTTTTTCTATTGCTTTGTTGCACTTATCATACTCACTAATCGCAAACTTTACTACCCCTTGGGTTTTTTCAAGCTTACCTTCCATGGCACTTATTCTAGTATTAATTGAGTTAAACCTTCCTTGAACATTATTTTTTGAAAGTATTTCACCATCTAATGACCTTTTTGTACTTTCTACTTTTTCTTTAATATCTTTTAAGCTACTATTTATTGCATATACCCTATTACTAAAGGGTTCAATTTTATCAATATTAACATTTATTATGCTCACCCAAATTCCCCCCTAAAAATTTACCCATTTTCCTTTGGAACTGCCCCAATCTGTTCTATATCTCTTTTAAGCTCATCAATATAAGTTGTTAGAGCTATTATTTCCTCTTTAACACCCTCTAGTGCCCCTTGAATATATTTCACCTCATCTCCAACCCATGCTTGACCTATATCATATTTTAGGTAGTTAAGATTTGTTAGTGTTTTATTTAATTCATGGGAGGCAACTGTAAGATTCATAAGCTTTGAATCTAGTTGAATATTATTAGTTGACATAAAAAACACCCCTTATTTGAAAAAGAGAGGGAATCAACTCCCCCTCCTTTAATTTTATAAAAATGCACTTGCGTTGTTGTTTATTGCATTTTCTGTTGTATCATATATATTAGCTGTTTCATCTAAGAACTTAGCATAAGATTCAATAATTTTTCTATACTCCTCAAATTGTGGAAGCATTTTATTGAAATTAGCTCTAATTGTTTGAGAGGCATCACTTTGCCAAGCACTCTCTAATGCATTCATATCTGACTTTATTTGATCTAATCTATCATTTAAGTTTACATTTAATCTTCTAATTGTTTGACCTGTTGCCTTGACCTCATTTAATCCAATCTTAATTCCATCTATAGACATTAAAAATCCCTCCCCTTACTAGTTTGTTAATGTTTTAGCTTGAGTTAAAACATCATTTTGAGTTTTCTTGTATGTTTGAGCACTTGTTTTCAAAAAGGTTGAGTATTCAGTTAAAAGCTTTTTCATCTTCTCAAAATCATCCATGAACCCTTTAATTTGAGTAACAAACGCCATGTTATCTACCCCTTGCCATGCATTACCCATACCTTCAACCTCTGAAAGAAGTTGAGTGTAAGTTTTTGTGTAATCTGCTGTTTGTTGTTCAATTTTAGCAGCAGTAGAATCTAATTTTGTTGGATCTACAACAATCGATCTTCCCATTATAATATCTCCCCTTTATTATTAATTTTTTATATCAACATCAGCTTAGAACCATTAATAAGACCAAGTTCTCTAGCTGATAGATTGATGTTAAATACCTTCCCACTTTCTCTATGACACAAAACACAATCATCTCTCCATTTAAAAAGCCCATTAGATAACTCACTTAAAGCCTGTGAAACCAATAATGTAACATCATAAAAGTTTGAATCAAGTGGGATATAAACCTCAAAGCTTTCACCAACTGCTGGCAAATACACCTCAATTAAAATCTTTTCCATTCCCTATTCACCCTCACTTTCATTAACTGATGATACAAGCTTTACAAAGGATGCTCGTCCATTATTTAAAACATATCCAAAGCCCTTTGGAATTTCTCCATACATATCTCTAGATAGCTTGTTTACCTTTAATGTATATTGTTCAGAAATTCCATTTCCAAGCCATACTCCATCCTTTAATGTACAATGCTTTTTAAACCATTCTTCATAGGTTATTTCACTTATTGCAGATGTGTCCTCTACAATAATAAAGTTAATGTTATACTTAGCCTGACCATTAGTCATAAATACCTTAACCTTGTCCCTACCATCCTCAGTAAGCTTACTCATATATTCACTAAAGGAATATATAATTACCTTAATCTTTTCATACTTTGGTGGTTCTTCTCCCTTTTGAGTAGAAAGCTTAATAGTATTATGTCTTTCAACTAAGGTTTTAAATATTTCTAATGTAACATCTGATACATCCTTTTCCTTTGAAATATATCTATATTTTTTGCTATTATCCTCGTTAAATGCCCCTTTGCAATCAATTACAAGGGTAGTATTATTATATTCACTAATAATTTCAGTTATACCCTGTACAAATGAAGTTTCATAAATATTTTGCCCACTAATTATTGACACAAATGGAGTATCAAAATCATAATATGAGGTCTTTAACTCTTCCTTTTCTATTCCAATTGGAATCCTTTCATCCTTGGTAAATTCAATTTCTTCCCTTAAATAATTTAAATCCACCTTATCAGGAAGAACCTTAACCTTTTTAGCTCCAGGT
This sequence comes from Clostridium sp., assembly GCA_051653165.1. Lineage (GTDB taxonomy): Bacteria > Bacillota > Clostridia > Clostridiales > Clostridiaceae > Clostridium. Next base: position 3,155 of record JBOFVP010000391.1, on the reverse strand, counting down.
TTTCCCCATTCTTTACTTTTTTCCTTAGAGTATTCTCTTATTAAATCAAAGGTATTGTCCCTATCCTTAAATACATGACAGGTTTGAAATTCATAAACCTTATCCCCCTTAAACAATCCTCTTCCCTTAAACTTTGATGGCAATACACCTTGAGTGTTACCAAGAACACTTGAATAATCACCACTATCATTAAGTTGAAGTGCAATAAGTTGTCTAAAGTTTTGAAGTAATCTATACCTAACTCCATTTGTATTTAGGGAGGTTACTATAAAGTAAATTCCATATTTTGTTCCCTCTCTAGTTAAATACAGTATGTCATCTTCCTTATTTTCGTAAGTCTCAATAAATGAGGTGAAGTTATGGATAACTATTGTAATTCCTTCAATGCTTTGTTTAGAGTTTCTAATATAAGAATAATAATCCCCTCCAAAATCACCAAATAACTTCTTTCTTCTCTCAATTTCTGAATATAGCATCTTAAATAGGTTATTTATTTTTTCACTTTCATAGGATAGTATTACATCACCTACATGAGGGGATTTTTCAAAGGCTCTTAGGGTTTCAGCTGAGAAATCTAAAATATACATATTCATTTCCTCAGGTGTATGTCCTTCCATAAGGGAGTAGAGCATTGTGGTTAGGAAGGTTGTCTTTCCATTCCCTGCCCCTCCATAAATTACTGCATTTCCCTCTTCTGATATATTAAGAGTCATTACCTTTTGTGATTGGGTTGATGGGTCATCATATTCCCCAATTACAGGGTTAAAGTAATGCTTCCTATCCTTAATGTCATATTTTTTCTTAACTTCATTTAGATAAATTAATTGGCTTATAGGCTCTAACCATAGCTGCCTTATTTTAATTCCCTCTTCATCAGAGATTTCCTTAATATAATTAACTATTTCATCTATTTGCTTAGGAGGATTTTTAGAAACCCCAATCCTTCTATCAAACTTAACACTTCTAACTATTCTTCCAAGGTCATCAATAGCCTCAACACTTTCATCCACATCACTTTCCACCTGATTGGATGGATAATATGGTGCTCCAGCCCAAGCAGATTGTCCCATTTCAAATAGTTCATTAAATCCAACCTGTAAATAGAATCTTCCTGTTTCAGCTATTTCTGCTGCATCAGCTCTTTTAATCATATCCATACTATCAGCTTTTTCTTGAACCTTTAGACAAACCCTAAACTTAGAGTTACTCCAAATTTGATCATCAACAACTCCAGCTGGCTTTTGTGTTGCAAGAATTAAGTGAACACCAAGACTTCTTCCTATTCTAGCTGCACTAATTAACTGCTCCATAAACTCTGGTTGTTGCGTTTTAAGCTCTGCAAATTCATCTGATATCATAAATAAATGTTGAAGTGGCTCATGAACCTTTCCCTCTCTATACAACTTTTGATACTTATAAATATCTATATTACTAATGTTTAAATTCCTTCCAGCTTCCCCAAAAAGTGCTTGCCTTCTCTTTAATTCACTTTGTATAGAAATTAAAGAACGCTTAACTGCTGCTCCATCTAAGTTTGTTATTGTACCAGCTAAGTGTGGAAGCTTTGTAAAGGCATTTGCCATTCCTCCACCCTTATAGTCAATTAATATAAAGGCAACTTCATTTGGATGATAATTTACGGCTAAGGACAAAATAAAGGTCATTATGAATTCACTTTTTCCTGAACCAGTCATTCCAGCAACTAGTCCGTGAGGACCATGAAACTTTTCATGTAAATCAAGCTTAAAGGGTTCTCCCATAACATTAACCCCGATTTCTGTTTCAATGGTTTTTGTTGGGTCATTTTGACTCCATTTCTCTAAAATATTTAAATGTTCTATTTTAGAAACCTTAAACATTTCAAGGAAGGTAAGCATCTCAGGTAGTGCATAGGAACCCTTTCCTGTGTCTAACTTTATGTTTGAAAGCTTAACTGCTAAATCCTCTGTATTCTTTATTGCTAAATTATCCGTTTTAAACTCTGTAAAGTTTCCAGATGTGTCATCTTTGTCATAGATCTTAGATCCCATCCTAGATACTTCAATAACCTTAGAACATTCCTTTGGTAAATCCTTAAGCTCATCATAAACAGTTACTAAACTAAAGCCTATATCCTCTTTACTTCTTAATATCTCTTTTACAAATTCACCCTTTTCACAAAGCTCCTTACTCATGGAAAAAACAATGTAATGTGGAACTTGTTCCTCTTCCTTAGAGTTTTTATTTTCTTTTCTTTGGGAAATTATTTTTTCCATTTCAGAGCTTAATTCCTTCATATCCTGCTCATTAGTTCCAAGGAATCTTATGGTTTTCTCATCGTTCCATGAGTGAGGTAACCATCTTAAGAACTGCCATCCATCCCTTTCCTCTTCCTTATCTATTATGCAAATAAACTTCACCTCATCATATCCATGAAGGGTAACTATTTGAAACATTATTGATTTTAATAAATCAGATACATTCTCTCTTCTTCCTATAATTCCACTTACCTTTTCATCAAAAAATGATATGGTTATAGGCACATCTATTAAAAGCTTTGGCTCTTCAACTAGCTTATACATCTCGTCTAATAAATTATCTTCTTCTATGGTAAACTTCTTTTCTTGGCAAGATATTTCTCCATCTAACTCTAAAACTCCAAGGCCTAGTCTTACCTTAAGGAAATCATTGTGACTATTTGTCCTCTCCCAAAGATTCCTTTGAAGTCTTTCAATTCTCTTAACACACTCTTCTATTGGAATAAAGTTTGATGTTAGAATTCTACTTTGGCTCTCAATTTCTTGATTAATTTCGTCTTTTTTACTTAATAGATATTTTGAGTATTTATCCTGTCTAACCCTTTCAAACTCCTTACGCTTTTTCTTTTCATATCTTTTTGTAAGGGTTGGCCATAGTACTGTTCCAGCTAGCATACTAAAGGACATTAATATAGTTGGGAGAGCATTTGTCATACTTCCACCAGAGCTTATTACATTTTGTACAGATAAAGCTCCTGTCATAACACTTGTCATTCCCATGGTTATAGCTGGTCCAAGCATATAAATTACTGGTACATCTTGTCTATTGTCTCTACTTGGAGGAACATCTATTTTAAACTCTTTCTTAACTATTTCACTTTTAAATCTTGGTGATTTATAGAATATATTATTGTTTAT
>JBOFVP010000390.1:0-1115 GCA_051653165.1 Clostridium sp. | reverse complement strand
TAGGTGGAACAATAAATAAAGTTGAAGATTTGGCTAATACATTACAGGTTTGTTTTGATGCTGGTGCAAAGAAAATACTACTTCCAATGGTAAATGCGGCAGATATACCATTAGTACCACCAGAATTGTTTGCTAAGTTCCAAATAATGTTCTATAGTGGTGCTGAAGATGGTGTGTTTAAGGCATTAGGAGTATCTTAATAAATTATGTTCTAAAGAATAGTTAAATAAAAAAATATTACTGTTAAATTTAAAATTGAGCATATGATGGGGAGTTTTTATGAAAATAAATTTTATAGGTACAGGAATTAAGAGAGAAGTAGATGATATAGTTTTTTTAATATGTGAAAACATAACGAATAGAATTACTAATATTAATAATGAAATTGAAATTGAGTATAACTACAGAACTTTAAGTGAAGAGTTAAATAGAGACATAGATGATGAAGATGAAGTTTTATTTGCTGAATCTAATATTAATATAAATAATTTAAACATAAAGATAGATTTAAAAAAATTAACTTACAAAGAAGATAAAGTTAATATTTTTGTAAATATAGTATATCAAAATTATGTAGAGGGCGATAAGGAGAATATATCAGAAGAGCAACAGAATTTTATGTATGAAATAAAGGTAGCAGTTAGTAAAGCAGTATCAAAATATGTAAATTCTATTAATTGGATATATGATGATCAAAATGGATATATGTCACAAAAGTTATACTTAAAAGTATATGAATTGGAAAATAAATTTAGAGGCGTAATTAATGAATATATGCTGAAACAATTTGGTGAGGATTGGTTTGCTAGTAAAATAAGTAGTGAATTTAATAGTAAAAGCCAAGAATATGGAGAATGGTATAATACAAAATATAAAACTCTTAATTATATTAAATCAGAACTATTTAATTTACAAACAAGAGATTTAATTAATATGTTGAAGGTAAGTTATGAGAATGAGGAGTTAAGTAAAGTTGATTCTCAAGTAAATGCAATTAAAAATATTCTAAGAAATGAAGCAGATAAAATAGTAAATAAGGAAATAATAAATGAAAAAACTTTGTGGGAGCAATATTTTAAAGACGTTTTAGATGAAAATATAGAAACAATATGGAC
>JBOFVP010000389.1:0-1557 GCA_051653165.1 Clostridium sp. | reverse complement strand
TTGAAAGAAGAGCAAATATTGTAGGTTATTCAGAAGCTACAAAAAGTAGGTACTCAAATAAGTATGCTTTTTCAGGTAAAATAATTTGCGGGAATTGTGGTAGTAAGCTAAGCAGGAAAAGATGGGGTATAGAAAAATACAAAAGCTATGTATGGCTTTGTGTAAACCATACGGATAATGGAAACGAAGCTTGCAGCATGAAGGCAATTAATGAAGAAAAGCTAAAAGGAGCATTTGTTAAGGCAGTTAATAAAATTATTGAGGATAAAGATACTTTTATTTCAGAAATAAAATCTAACATAGATAAGGTTTTAAACAAAGATAATTCTAAGGATGAATTAATAATACTAGAAAGCAAATTGCAGGAGTTAAAGGAGCAAATGTTGAACTTAGTAAGGCTAAACTTAAAGAGTGGATTAGATAATCAAATATATGAGGAAGAATATCAGAGGCTAGAAGGGGAGGTTAAATCTTTAAAAGAAAGAAAAGCTACAATATACAATAAAGATTTAATAAATGATAAGGTATTGAAAAAAGCAGACGAGCTTCAAGACATTTTAAATTGCCAAGGAGATATTTTAAAAGAATTTGATGATGAATTATTTAAAAATATAATAGATAAACTAAAGGTTATCTCAAGAGTAGAAGTTGAATTTATATTTAAATCAGGGGGTGCAATTAGGGAGATTTTATAAAAGTTTTAAGAAATAATGTAGTTAAATTTGGGATTAGATATTATATCTAGTCCTATTTTAATATAATATTACTAAATTACACAAAATACTACTTTTTTTATTAGTATTAAAGGAATATAATGATATGTAGAAAGAGTAAAAATTGAAGAAATAAAAATGTAGTATGGGGGAAGTATGTCAAAACAATATTTAACAACTAATGGACTAATGAGACACCTTAGAAGTTCTGGTATACAGATAGATGGTAGCTATCAAAAAAGACAGTTGGTTAACTATGGATATTATCATGGGTATAAAGGTTTTAGATTTTTTTCATCAAGAAATAATACAATACCTTTTAATGATTATAAGCAAGTTATAGCTGTAGTAAATTATGATAGTAAAATTAAAGCACTATTTTATCAGCATCTGATGTTTATAGAAACAGCATTGAAGAACGTAACACTTGAAATAGTACTTCAAGAGGCTAACTCTCATGAATTAAATATCATATCCAACAAGTTAATACCAGGATATGTTGGAGCACCTGTTGGCTCTACACAAGATCAAAAAAGCAAAATGCAGAGAAAAAAATTAGCACTGCAAAATAAGATAAGATCCTCGTTACTACATTCTTATGAAAAGGAAAACAAGATAGTAACACATTTTTATAACAATATTAATTATAGTGATGTTCCGATTTGGGCTATATTTGAAATATTGACATTGGGAGAGTTTGGGACATTTGTATCGTGTTTAAATCAAGATACTAGAAAAAAGATATCTCAATACATAGAATTAGATTTATCAGGAGACACGAATATAACTTTAATATATCAGATAATTTATATAATAAAAGATTTAAGAAATGCAGTAGCACATA
>JBOFVP010000388.1:0-1880 GCA_051653165.1 Clostridium sp. | reverse complement strand
ATGTATTGGTTCTTTTAAGTTACCACTACCAGCTCTTTTTAATGCATCCATTAATAAATGTATATTTCCAACTATTATATTTGATAGTTTTGATACTATAGTTATACTTACAACTACCATGATAAGGAACATAATAATTTGTATTATTGTAATTTCTAATACTTCATCACCATGCTCATTCTTAGCTATTAAACTTACCATTTTCCATCCAGTTCTATCAATATCCATAGCCTTAATTAAATATGTAGTTCCATTAATATCAACCTGTGATTTTACATCACCTTCTTTTTGAACAACTTTTACTAATGCAGGATCCTCTACCTTACTATGTACTGTATTCATATCTGCTCTATTTGATAATATTGTACCATCTTTATCTATTAACATAGAATAACCAGTTTGACTAAATGCAACCTCTGAGAAATATATTGATACATCCTTAAAATCAATATTCATCCCTATTACACCAACAGCTTTGTCTCCTTCTTTAACAGCCTTATACAATGATAGAGCCTCAACCCCCGAAGTCTTGTCGATGTATGGCCCTATCCAAACATGACCATTATCTATTGCTTTCTTATAGTACTCATCTTCAATTACAATCCCATCTGAAGGTTTGTTAGAAACTATTAAATTGTGCTCTTCTGATCTAAATACCGTACTAAGTATTATATCGTTTGCACCTTTTAATCCACCTAACAATCTCATTGTACTATCAAAATCATTTGTAATTAAATCATTTTGGATAATTCCTGATCTTGCCATAGTCTCCATTCTAAATTCTATCCCAAAAAAATACTCCTCTAGAGCCTTTTGAGCACTATTTTTCCCATTTTCTAAATCCTTTTCAACTACTTCATTAGAGAAACCACTTATATTAACTATGCTAACTATGCTTGTTGCTAGCATTGCAATAATAATTAACGGCGTTAATATCATAAGCAATCTAAATTTAAGTCCTTTATTTTTGTTCTCCAAGTCATTTCCTCCTCTTTACCCGATGTTACTATTCTAAATTAAATTTCATATATTAATTTAAAATATAGCCCAAACAGTTTTTTATCACTTTTATTTATCGTATTGTTTACTCTCACCTTTATAGTTTAATTTATTAATTCTTATTTTATTATCTGATCGCTACCATTGCTAACACTCCCACCTCTGCAGGTGGTATCTAATCACTGCTACGCGCCTAGATAAGCATCACATGGTGTAATGTTAAATTTCACAAACTCCACCTGCTTCTAAGAATTACTTAATATTTCTAGCAAAAATAATCAGTTAGGCAACTTTGAAGCCATCTATTATTTTTAACGCATTTTCATTAAGTAAGAATTCAAATTATATACTTTATCTATTAGAACTTACCAAAGTTTGTCTAAGAAAAAATTAAGAGTCCTACTGTATTCATTTTTATTCTATAGACTGAATCACTCTAAGCTATTATTGTGATTCATCTATCCTAAATTTATCCATAATGTAACTTTGTATAGAATAAAAAAAGGTTCCTAAGAACCTTTTACTCGTTTAAATCAACATAAATACCTTTTTTAGAAAATATTATCCATTCACAAATATTTGTAACATGATCTCCAATTCTTTCTAGATATTTAACCACAAATAACAAATTTGCGTACTCCTCTATGTTTTTGTCCTTCTTTAATTCTTCTAATATTTCCTTAAAGACCTCTCTATAAATAAGATCAACGTTATCATCTAATTTACATATTTCATAAGCCTCTTCATCATCTCTTTCTATATACGCTCTAATAGCTAACCCTATCATACCTCTAACTTTTTCTTCCATATCATAAATTTTATTTAATATTTCTATAGAGTTTCTGTTTTTAGCATACTTTGCAATTTTACATATATCTACA
>JBOFVP010000387.1:0-1245 GCA_051653165.1 Clostridium sp. | reverse complement strand
AACCTTAGAATTAACCTCATTAAATGCAACATTCAAAGTCTGATTAGTTCCATCTAAAAGAATCTTACTTGAATTTAATTTAGTTGTATTTGTTGAACTATTAAATTCCGTTGAGAAACTTGACCAGTTAATCTTTTTACCACCAACTGCTCCATCAGCAACCATATTCTCTTTAATGAGTCCATTCTCAATCGCATTACCTGTTATCCCTCTAGTGTTAAATAATATATTCCCATTTTCAGCTAATATATAAAAATCAAAATTCCCTTGCTGGTCTTTCCCTAACTGAATTCTGATTCTATTATTTTTATCTAAAAATTGTTGAGTTGCTCCAACTAATCGCATAGATCCATCTGAGGATTTTATAACTACCTTAGAAGTATCTAATTCACCTGCATTGATTTTTGATGCATTAATATTTATTATATTTGCATCATTAACAAATATAGTTGACATATTAAGATTATCCCCAGTTATACCGCCTGTTTGAATATTATCTGATGATATATTCCCACTAACAAGGTTTTTAATTGTAGCCATATCAGCTTCAATTACTCCTATTTTTGCAACTCCTGCCTCAAGTACTCCAATCTTTGCATTAGTAGCTTCTAAATCAACTATTTTAGCTGTTGTTGCTTGAAGATTTTCAATGTTTGCATTTGTTGCATTTAAGTCAGTAATCTTTGCTGTTGTTGCTTCAAGTGTTCCAATTTTAGCTTCTACTGCATTTAATGAACCTATATCAGCTTTATCTGCTTTTAGATTCTCTATTTCTGCATTTATGGCAGTTAAGTTTACTACTCTATTTACTTGAGCATCAAATTCTTTTATTTGCCCTGTTTCTATGCCATCAATAGTTGAACCATTGATTGTCCCATTATCAGTTGTAATATTATTAACAGTATCAGTAGCCTCCTGGAACTCTTTTTGAACATCTTCAAACCTTAATATTGAATTTGCTATTTCACAACTGTTTCTTTCAGGATCATATGGATATTCAACAATCCTTACTATTCTTTGCTTTTCTTTAACATTATTTGTTTTAGAAATAAGTGTTATAGTATCTCCAAGACTAAAATCTAATATTTGATACTCTTCTTTGTTACTCCTTGCTAAATCATCAATGTCACAACTATAAGCCCTATAAGGTTTTGATAATTCATTAAGCTTTAATATTGTATCTTCTTTTAAAGCATTAATATCCGTATATCTTTCATCTTTCCATATAAGGGTTTTAACCTTGCT
>JBOFVP010000386.1:0-28916 GCA_051653165.1 Clostridium sp. | reverse complement strand
ACTTAAAAGTATGTTTTCTTTTCCTTTATTTATTGATAATATAACTTCTTCACATAAGGATTTTTCTTCTTCCTTTGCCATTGAATAACCTAAGTATATTAATAAAAGAAGTAATCCTGTTATTAGATAACTTCTCATTCCTATTAACCCATAATTCTCAGTATCCAACGTTTCTCTTAATAGTAAAAAGTCATATACTGATATTAACCCTAATAGTGCTACCATTTTATTTCTAAATAAATTCTTTAGTTGTAGTTGTACACCTTTTAAAATAATTCTCATATATTCCCCTCTTTTTTTATGGTAGTATATAGCATAAGCTATATACTACCTTATATTTTTTCTACCAGCTAAAGCTACCTGAGCCTACACATCCTGTTTGTCCATATCCATTTGGATCTAAATGAAGATAGTAATTGGCACTTACAGGTACTTGTAAATTACCAAAGAATCCATTACCTCCTGGTGCTACAACATGACTACTCTCAACCTTATCCGCTCCCCATTGAACTACTCTTGTAACTTCTACCCATAACTTTCTATTTTGTGCCGTTTTCTGATTAGTACAACTTTTTGTATATCCTGTATCTGCATTTATATATGCAATAGAACTGCTCGCACCTGTTTGGCTACCATTAATAGATACACTTTTTGATGCTGCATTTGATATTGTACTTCCTGATAATATGATTCCTGTTACTAATAATACACTTAATACTTTCTTTTTCACTTCTATCCCTCTTTATTTTATTATATTTAAGACATGCCCTATAAACACATTATATATTATCTTTATTGGTAATAATGTAAAAAATTGTTCCAAAAAAAAAAAAATTTCCGACATTTTTCACAGTTACTACTTTTCTTTAATATCAAGTGATTCTTAGCATCAGGTGTGGTTTGTGAAATTTAACATTACTCCATCTAATGCTTAGAAGAACTTATCTAGGCGCGTAGCAGTGCTTAGCTCCCACCTGCAGAGGTGGGAGTGTTAGCAATGGTAGCGATCAGATAAACTCTAAGAATCACTTGATTTACAATAAATTTTTCATATGTTAATATTAGGAAAATAGGGTTTCAGATGATAATTATTATAGTGAAGTTTGGATTCCAGTAAAAAAGAAATAAGAGTTATTAAATACCACGACACGTGTCGTGATATTTAATAACTCTTTATAAAGTAATATGGTGTGGTGAGCCAACCAAAGTCCTTGTTTAATCTAAACTCTAAGAAACTCTGTGAAATTCTTTCACCACTCTTCTATTACCTCTTAGTTCTTCTCTATCTTAATCTTATATGTTCTAATTTGATATGGTGTAATATAGCCCTCAATTTTATCACTAGAAATCCCATATCCAAGACTTTCCTCCAATAAATTAACCTCTTCATACCAACTAATATTAAAATCAGATGTTATTTCAAAGCTATTTCTCATCCCCATAAACTCATGAACCCTTAAGATTATTCCATCACCCTCCTCTGAAGCCTTAATAGCATCAATTGAGATATTATTAGATGAAATCTTAAACAAGCTTTTATTACATAAAGGAGAATCCCCCTTAAACATATGAAGCCTATTATTAAAGTTCTCTCCATGGGCCTGAACACCACTCTCCTGCCAAGTTCCCTTATGAGGTAAAATAGCATATTTAAATGAATGTTTCCCTTGGTCTGCTTTAGGATCTGGCCAAGTAGCACACTTAATTAATGAAATTGACATTAAACTGTCCTTAACACTATGACCATACTTACAATCATTTAAAAGCGCAACCCCATATCCAGTTTCAGAAAGATCCACCCATTTATGAGCAACAACCTCAAACTTAGCATAATCCCAGCTAGAACTAAAATGAGTACTTCTTTGAATATTTCCAAATTGAATATCATAAGTAGCAACATTTGAGAAAACATTAGCATCAAAGCCAACCTTTAAGAACTTATGATTTTCGTGCCAATCCACATTAGTATCAAATTCAATTTTTCTATCAAAGCTATAGAACTTAATAGTTTGACTAATTAAAGAATTATTGTATTTGTAACTAACACCAAGTTCAAGTTCCAATTCACCAATGCTAATAACCTCAAACTTAAGTAAATTCTCCACCACTTCATAATGATATAAATGGTCTATATCAACATTCCAAGCATCAAACTCAATTGGATAATCCTGATGAACAGTTAATCTATTCCCAAACTCCTTTAATACCTCTCTATTATTTTCTTTATCAAATATTCTACTAATCATTCCCTTAGAATCAAAAGCAACACTATAAATTGGAGTCTCAATAACTCTAGAATCCATATCTACACTAAAGCTATTACTTTCAATTCTTTCAAAATCTTCTACAAATTCAATTGTAGTAAAGCCAGTTGGAAGAAGCTTTAAGTGAACCTTATATCCACCAGAAACCTTTTCGCTTATTAATTCTACTCCCTCATTATCCTTAAAGGTTCCAACTCTCTCCTCACCAATAAAGACAACTTCCTCCCTACTAAAAGGAGTATAGTTAAAAAAGGTATACTTATTGTCACACCCATCAGAAATTACCTTAGAATATTCATCCTTAATTCTGTTAAGCTCCTTCTCACAGAAGGTATAATCCTTTCTACTGTCCTCATAAACCTCAGTAATTGAAGACCCTGGAATAATATCATGGAACTGATTAACCAATATAAGCTCCCAAATTTTATCAAAGCTTTCCTTAGGAATTTCCACGCCACCTAATAACTCTGATAGAACATACATTGTTTCCATATGGGCTGTATAAATCTCAAGCTTTCTATTCATAAGCTTATTGTAAGCTTGAGAAGTGTATGTCCCTCTATGATTTTCAAAGTACAACTCACTGGCCCAAGTGTGCATATAATCATTAGAGTTCTCTACATTTTCATGAAGCCTCTTAAAGTAATCCTTAACTGTTGTTTCCTTAACATGAGGGATTCCAGGAATCTTGTCTAAAGCTTGCCTATTCATTATCATTTCCCTGTTAGGTCCCCCTCCACCATCACCATATCCATAACTAATTAATAAGTCTTGGTTTAAAGCCTTATCCACATAGTTATCATATATTCCTGTAACCGTCTCAGCATCAACTTGTCCATTATAGGTAAAATATTGATAATGGTCAGGACCATCTCCCTCATCTGGAGTTGTTATAAAGTGAGTTAATATCTCACTTCCATCCATTCCTCTCCACTTAAAAGTATCATGAGGTATTTTATTGTACTCATTCCAGCTAATTTTAGTTGTCATAAAGGTATCTAAGTTGAAGCCCTTCATTATTTGTGGTAGAGCCCATGAATAACCAAAAACATCAGGTAACCAAAGGCAAGTTGATTTTATTCCAAATTCCTTATCAAAAAATCTTATTCCATAGAGGAATTGTCTAACTAAAGCCTCCCCTGAACTAATGTTGCAGTCAGCTTCTACCCACATTCCACCATTTGGCTCAAATCTTCCACTTTTTATTTCTTCCTTCATTCTTTCATAGAAATCTGGATAATTTTCCTTTACAAATTTATAAAGCTGAGGTTGTCCTTGCATGAAAATATACTCAGGATATTTGTCCATTAATCTTAAAACCGAACTAAAGCTTCTAAGGCATTTTTCCTTGGTATGCTTTACTCTCCAAAGCCAAGCCACATCTATATGAGTATGTCCAACACAATATACTGTAATATCTGAATCCTTACCCATTTTCTCAAGATTTTCTAAAAATATTGGATATTCCTTTTCAACTAATTTATAAAAATCTTCTCTATTATTTTCTACATCACTAAAGGATAACTTAGTAATAATATTATCAAGAAGTGATATAAGCTTATGTTTTATAGGACTTCCCTCTTGCATTCTTTTTATTGCATTGTTCATATTTTTAGCTAAATAATAGAACTCATCAGTTTGGGTGTGGATATATCCAATTTCAGCTTGCTTTAAAAGCATTAACTCATCCTTTGGAGCTCCACCTCCATTTAACCCTGACCATAAAAGGAACTGCATTTCAATTTCTTTATCCCCAAGGTCATCCTTAAAGAATACCTCCCTATGGTTAGAATCAACGCCTTGATATTCAACCCCATCTACATATAATAGAGACTCAAAACCTGAGTTATTTCCCCCACCAGTTTTTCCAAAATCAAATCTTCCAACTATATCAAAGTTCTCCATTTTACTTGGAAGTTTAACATTCTTTTCAAGCCAAGTATATCTATCCCTTCCAACTAATAAGGAATTATTTATAACCTCAAACTCATCACCCTTTTGTGGTGGAGCTTGAACTACTTCATCCTTGCTTCTAATATCATTATATGCTTTAAATGGGAAAGCATTTTCCATTTTATAATATCTAACCCACTCTAACTCTTCAATTCTACTGTCAATTTTATTTACTGTAAAAAACATATTTAAGTCCTCCCTTTATCCTTTGCTTCCTGACATTACAAAGCCTTTAACATAGTATTTTTGTGCAAATAAGAATAAGATTATAATTGGTACAAGGGATATCATTGACCCTGCAAGTATTCTTCCATATTGTAGCTCCGATGCGCTTTTAAATACTGCTAGTCCCTGTTGAAGTGTATATAGCTTTTCATTACTAATGTAAAGTATTGAGCCCATATAAACATTCCACCCTGATATAAATGTCATAAACCCTAGTGTTGCAAGTGCTGGCTTAGTTTGAGGTAGATATATATTGTAAAATACTCTAAACTCTGAACATCCATCAATTCTTGCTGCTTCTCCTAAGGATGCTGGAAGCCCCTCATAAAATTGTTTCATCATAAATACTGCATATGCTCCAACTGCTCCTGGTATTATAAGTGCCATTAAATTATTTAGCATACCAATACCCCCTTGACCTAATATATCATTCCCTCCAATTAGTGGGAAATGCTTAATTATTAAGAAGTTTGGTATCATTGTTACTATTCCTGGTATCATCATTGAGCTCATTAAAACTAAGAAGGCTGTTCTGCTTCCTTTAAACTTTAACTTAGCAAATGAGTATCCAGCTAGAGAACCAAAGAATAGATTTGTTCCAACTAGGCATATTGCTACAAATAAACTATTTGCTGCATATCTAAAAACTGGCACTTCTGAAAATACATATTTATAATGCTCAAGTGTTGGCTTATTTGGTGTAAAATCTAAAGCATTTGATAGTATTTCACTATCTGGCTTAAATGAAGACACTAGAGCCCATAAGAATGGAGTTATCATAATTATACTTATGGCAGTTACTGTTACATACCATATTCCACTTCCAATTTTTTGTTTTTGTTTCCTTGTAAAACTCATATTTCTTCACCCCTTTATACAAAGTCAGTTTTTTCTTTATTTATTTTCATATTAATTACTGTGAATATACTAATTACTACAAATAGTAACCATGACATTGCTATTGCATGTCCCATCTCTAGTTTTCCCATACCTGTTTGGTATATATAATATGTTAGGGTTGTTGTTGACCAAGCTGGTCCCCCTTCTGTTAATAACATTACCTGTTCAAAGGCTTGTAATCCTCCAATTATTGAAGTTGTTGTTATAAAGAAGGTTGTTGGTGATATTGCTGGTAATGTAATGTTCCAGAACTTTCTAAAAGCTCCTGCTCCATCAACTTCTGCTGCTTCATATAGCTCATTTGGTGCATTTTGTAGTGCTGCAAGATATAACATCATGTTACTTCCCATAGAACCCCAAAGTACCATAATTGCTACCCCAACCATTGCCCAATCTGAGCTTGCTATCCAATCTGGTCCTACTATATTAAACTTTTCTAACATTTGATTTAATAATCCTGATGGATTTAATATGTTACTCCAAATTAATGTTAAAGCAACTGTTGAAGTTAGTGTTGGTAAGTAGAAGCATAATCTAAAGAATCCTATTCCTCTTTTATTTTTATTCAATAAAAGAGCTGCTCCTAGTTGAAGACATATTGCAAAGGGTACTGTTAAGGCTAGGTATTTTAGTGTATTTCCTAGTGCCTTATAAAAATATGGATCTTGCAATATTCTTTTAAAGTTATCAAGACCAACAAACTGTGCATCATTTATTACGTTGTAATCTGTAAATGCTAAAACTCCACCTAATAATAATGGTAAAATTACAAAGGTAGCAAATAGTATTAATGGTGGTACAATAAATATATATGCCATTCTTTGTTGATGCTTAAAATAATTACTTTTCTTTTTCTTTCCTTGAGACTGTTCTTTACTTTTAAAGTTTAGCTTCTCGGTTATCTGCATAATCATCTCTCCCTCTATAAGATTACTCACTTAACTTTTGTAATCCTTATCATATTTTAATTATAAGTCTTATGTTTTAATTATTTAATTAATTAATTTATCCTCTATTATATATTTTTTTACCTACATTTCTTTTGAATATGATTTTCTTTACCTTTTACTTTGAATTAATGTAAATATTTTTATATTATATTAATATTTTAACTTTTTTTAAAAAATCTCTTCCTCAAATCTAAAGAAATATAGAACTCATCCCTTTTTGAAGTTAGATGAACTAGGTCATAAGGGCTTCTATTCTTATCATTAATACCAAGAACCCAAGGGGAAATTGTTTTTCCATATACTCCTTTATCCTCATCTATTTCTAAAATCCTAACCCATCCATTTCCTCCTGATGGATAATCCTGATAGTTTACAAGCATTTCAATTACATCAAGTCCATTGTTGTTTTTGGTAACTCTATGAGCTACTGCAAATTCATGTCCTGCAATTGACATGAAAATATTATCCTCCTTTGAAATAAGATTCTTCCATATATACTCTCCTGTGGTTGTTCTTAAAAACTCTCCACATTTTAGGTTATAACAATCATGGGTAAATATTATAACTTGTTTATCCCTATTTTTCTCTATAACACTTTTAGCAAAGGCTACTCCATTTTCAATATCCCTATAATCTAGGGAAATAAATAAATACTCATATCCACCACCCTTAATTACTGAATACATATTTAACCCTTCAAAAGACTCTTCATTAAATCCTTCTTTATTTTTATATCTTTCACTTCCAAAATATTTTCTATAGTTTGCTCCTTCATCCTTATAATCATGATTTCCTGGGGTAGTCATATAGTTAACATTCCATCTATCTAAAATACCAAAATACTCATGTGCATTCTCAAACTCTATGATGCTTGACTCTTCACTAATATCACCTACATGGAGAACCATTTTTAAGTTTAATAAATCCTTATTTAGCGACAACCATCTTGTAATTGAAGTTAACATTTCAGGATTAGACTGTCCCATATATTGTGAATCTGGAATAACCACAAAGGAATAATTATTCCCATTTTCCATTAGGGGTTTTTCCTTGTTACTTCCCTCTAGATTTAAGGTTGGGATTTGATTTTGTATTAATAACTCTTTTCTACATAGTGGTTTTTTTGAGATCCTAATTCTCTTTATATTTCCTGTAAATAGGGAACTTAATTTCCTATCCCACAGGGCTGCACCAATTAACCATCCACAATTTTCTTCTGAGCTTATCCCTCTTATTTCTTCCTTTGGATTTCTTATATCTTCTATTCCATTTAGTAACATTGAAGTTTTTTTCCCATTATTAATAATTGCTAAATGATGAAATCCATCCCTTGAATTTTCACTTGTTACATTAATTGACCAGTTTGTTGGGTTATAATCTAAGTTTTTAGGGTAGCCTGTCCATTGAAATGCATCATTATAGCTTAAGGTTGTTAAGATTTCCACCTCACCCTTAGTTTTTCCAATAGCTTTTCCAGACCCTTCCCTTGTTAAAATTCCCATCCAAGGGGAGTATTCACCCTTAGGAAGTTCTACTATTACCTCAATGGTATATCCATTTTCAAACTCTTCTTTGTTTATCATTGACTCCTTAGAGGTTTTAAAATAAGCTCCACTTTCCTTATTTCTCTTATTAGAGAACTCTAAATACTCTCCATCTTCTGAGAATTTTACAAGAGTTGAAAAATCATTCCCTAACCCAACCATTTCTAAGGTATTATTGTTATTTGAATTGTCTTTAATTCTTAAATTTCCTTCTTCTATTGTTCCATCTATTATAGATTTCTTATTAAAAATCCAATCTGCAATAATTTCTCCCATAATTATCTCCTTAATTCCACTCTAATTTTATTTCCAACCCATTACTTGAAAATATCTTTAAAAGTCCCTCATAATCTAAGGTATCTAGTTCCATAAGTGTTGACCTTTTTTCCATATCATCAATTTCATTATGGAAGTCTGATGCCTTAATAAATGTAAGCTTTCTATCTAAAATTTTATTCTTTAAGTAGTTAACTGTTTCTTCCTTTAAAACATGAACACCCATTAGCTCCTTTGAGTTAAATATGCTTCTATCTTCAACATTTGACTGCTGAAGCCATGTTAGTAACCCTGTTTCCCTATCTATATGTGCTGCTATTGTTATAGCTCCTAATTTTCTACCTAACTTTAACGTTCCTAAAACATCTAAATTTTTTGTGTTATCCAAATCTCTCCCTTGCTTATCTTCTGTGTCGTATCCATGATTAAATAAAAATTCATCAACCTTTGAAAGCTCATCATTTTTGTTAAATAGCATTAATATATGTATGTGTGGATATGCTGTAAATTCCACTCCAGGTACTATATTTACATCCTTAAATAGTTCTAAATCCTCTGTAACTCTTAATATCTCTTCCCTATGTTCATCATTTTTTATATCTAGGCTATTTATTCTTTCTTCTAAATCCCTTTTTATCTCCATTAACTTTTTATATCCCTTTAGGGTGTTGTGGTCTGTTATTGCTATTAATTTAATATTTCTCTTTTTATATTCTCTTAAAATATTTAAGTAGTGACCTTCCTCGTTTAGGTTCCCTTTGCATTGATAACAGCTAGAAGCTGGTGTGTGAACATGTAAATCTACTAAAACCATTATTTTTCTTCTCCTTTATATTAACTAAGGGAAGCAATGCTGCTTCCCTTAAAATTATTTTAATGTTTTTATTAATGCATTACCTTCTTCTTGTATTTTCTTCAATGTTGACTCTGCATCTTGTTTGCCTTGAACAAATAGCTCTAAGTTCATTCTTATAACCTTCTTATCTACTTCTTCCCACCATGGAACTGTTGGTCTTGCTGCAGCATATTCTAAAGCATTTAAGAATGGTTCAAAGTGTACGTTATCCTTAAACTTACCTTGGTCTTTTAATCCCTTTACTGATGGAATTGAAGATCCCATGTCTACGAATTTTCCAGCATTCTCTGGATTACTTGCCCACCAGTTAACAAATGTAAATGCAGCTTCTTGATTCTTTGAAGCCTTAGGAATAGCTAGTCCAAATCCCCCTAATAAGCTTCCCTTATCTCCATTTGCTCCTGTTGGTAATTCAACAAACTTGTACTCTAATCCTTGGTCTGAGTATTTTGCTAAGTTTTTAACTGCTCCTGGGTCTGCAATCATAATTGCTGCTTTCCCTTGAACAAAGTCTTCTAACTCAGTTTTACTAAATACTACTGAACCATCTTTCAATAAAGAATCCCATAATCCAATTGCTTTTTTTGCTGCTTCTGAATCATAATCTAAATTACCATCTTTATCAACTGGGAATCCTCCAGCTTGCATCATGTATGGTAATAATGAGAATGTATTATTACTTGATAATAACCATTTCTCTGCTTTTCCTGAGCTATTTTTAACAGTTAATTTCTTTCCTGCTGCAATTAACTCATCCCAAGTTGTAGGAACTTCTACTCCTGCATCTTTGAACATTTTTGTATTAACTGCCATAACTCTTGTATCTGATATTACTGGTAGTCCATATAATTTATCCTTATATGTAAACTCATCTATACCTGATTTGTAGTATACATCTAAGTCTACGTTATTCTTTTTAATTAGGTCATCAATTGGAAGTAAAAATCCTTTTTCTGCATATGTTGGAGTTAAGAATCTATCCCAGAATAATATGTCTGGTGACTCTCCTGCTGCAACTGATGTTAATAATTTGTCTGTTAACTCTGGATATGGAACATAATCAATTTTAATGTTTGGATATTCTTTATTGAAGTCTTCAATCATTTTATCCATACGTTTTTCTCCATCACCTGTCCAATCTCCCCAGAACTGTAATGATACTTCTTTGTTTGGATCGAATTTTGATTGTTCATCGCTTCCTCCTGCCTTGGAACCACATCCAACAAGTGAAGCAGTCATTACTGTAACTAATACAGTAGCTAAAAACTTTCTAAGCATTGCAAATCCTCCTACTTTCTTTTGGTTTTAAAGCATTATTGCTTTTTATTTTTTGTTATTTTGGCTAAAGTAAATGTTTACTTTGTATCTTTATTATAACTTTTTGCTTTTGTTTGTTTAATAGATTTATTTATCTTAAAACTTTATTTTATTTTACTTTATTCTAAATTTTCTGAAATGTAAACTTATACAATTAGATTTTTCTTGTATTATTTTTACATTGTATTAATTTTTTAACGGTATACGGTAAAAATTCCTAGCTTATTCCATCTCACATAGGTTTTACACTTCTTTCAATATAATTATAAACAGCTCCAAGCATACCAGATTGATTATAAAACTTACAACATTCAATGCTCCATAAATCATATCCCTCAGGCATAATTAAAGAAAGCTTCCTTCTTAAATCATCAACAACTCTCCCTTGAGCACTAACACCCCCACCAATTAACACCTTTTCAGGATCCAATATAAAACATAAATTTCTTATACCAATAGCCAAGGAAGTCATCCAGGTATCATAAACATTCAATATTTCACAATCACCCTCACTTAAACCATTAAAAATATAATGACCATCAACCATCTTGCCCTTAAGCTCACTAACCCTATTAACTAAAGCACTTGTAGAGGCTAAATGACCATAATCCTTATTGCCTAAGTCATTTATCAGCATAAATCCAAACTCACCTGCAACAAAATTATTCCCCTTATAAATCCTATCATTAATTATAATTGCCCCACCAATTCCAGTTCCAATAGTAACACAAATAAAGTTACTATTATCTTTTCCATTTCCAATCCACTTTTCTGCAAGAGCAACACAATTTCCATCATTCTCAATCTCAACCCTAATATTAAGCCTATCCTCTAAAAGCTTCTTAATATTAACCTTATGAAGAGCAGTAATATTGCCACACTCAAGAATTTCTCCACTATCAGGATTTAGCACGCATGGCAAACTCACACCAATTCCATCAATATGCCCATAAAAATTTTTTATATTAACTATAGTTTCAATAAAGCTATTAAGGTTATCCCTTTCTGTATCCACTAATCCACTATGTATTTCCTCCCCATGTTCATTAAAAACACCATACTTAACCTTAGTTCCACCTACATCAATTCCTAAAAATTTCTTCATATAAATCACCAACCTTATATTGATATAATTATGTTATCATAAAACATTTATACAAACTATATCCTCACCTCTAGTGGTATTTACAGTCATAGAAAAGCAAAAAATTAATACTTTACTATTTGAATTTATAGGTAATTATTTAATTAATTTATATTTATTTAATCTCATTTCCACTATTCCTATAACCATTGATACTATAAAGCATCTTAATTATACTTTCCTTATATATAAATTATTAGGAGGATTTTTTATGTCTTATAAGCTAGTCTGCATAGATATGGATGGAACATTACTAAACGACTCTAACGAAATTTCAAAGGAAAATGAAATTTCACTAAAAAAATGTATAGACAAAGGTATTGAAGTTGCAATTACAACAGGTAGATTATACGGCTCTGCTTTAGAGTATTCTAGGAAACATAATATCAACTGCCATATTATTTCATGTAATGGAACCTTTATTAAACTTAAAAATGATGAACTAATATACGCTTCTTCCTTTACTATTGAACAACTAAAACTAATTAGCTCTCTTATAATAAAACATAACTTAAAAGGATTTTATAATACTGATTTTGATGTGATTATTGAAGAGAAGAATAGCTCTACTAAAGGTGAAAATTTAGAACTAAAGAAAACCACTAAGTTAAACTACATAAATACATCTAACATTCTAGATGTTCTAAATAAACTAAAAAATCCAATATATAGAGTTTCTATTATTGATGATACTATTACCGATAACTTACTTTCAGTTAGAGAAGCTCTGCTAAAGACTGGTGAATTTGAAGTTGTTAATTCTATGCCAAACAACATAGATATTGCACCTAAAGGAAATTCTAAAGGTAGTGGTGTATTAAAATTATCAAATGTTTTAAATATAGAAATGAAAGATATTATTTGCATTGGTGATAGAGAAAATGACATTTCTATGATTAAATCTGCTGGTCTTGGAATTGCAATGGACAATGCTGTTTCTGAACTTAAAGATAATTCTGACTACATAACAAAATCCAATAACCACTCTGGAGTTAGCTATGCCTTAAACAAATTTATTCTTACCTAAAATTTTATGGAAGCCTTACCACGGATAAGGCTTCCATTTTATATCTTAATTTACTGTTACCATAAATGTTATAGTCTTTGTATAAAGACCCTGTACTGTCCCAATATTTATACCTGTTTTAGGATTATCAGGTGTATTTACCCCATCGATAATTACCGAATTAGGCACAAATGTTGTTCCACTTGGAATTGTATCGTATAAATAGGTATTTATTGCCTCTATATTACCAACTGTTTTAATTACTATTTGATAGGTTATTGTGTCTCCAGGATAGGAGTAATATTTATCTACTCCCTTTATAATACTAACATCAACGTACTTAACTAAAGTTTCTACTTTATTAGTTATTGTTGCAGTTGTATAATTAACAGTTCCAACTGAAAATCCATAGTTTATATATCCAATATTTACAATTGTATCTGGATTAACTAATGTATTAACTAATACATTAAATGTAGCTGTAATACGCCCGCCCTGAGCAATAGTATTTGGAATAGTTATTCCTGGTGGATTAGGATTTCCCCCTATATATGATACCCCATTAACCTTAAAACTATTATCTATAAAGGTAACATTAGATGGTATAGTATCAATTAGAGTAATATTATTTGCAGTTAAAACTCCAGTATTTAAATAGACTAATGTATAAGTTAAGATATCACCAAACTTAGCTGTGGATTTATTTACAGCTTTAGTTCCAATAATACTAGCATTATCATCTATTATAGTTTGAACTGTATTACTTCTAAATGATAAATTTGGTATACTCCCTACCAAAGGATAACTATATTTTATTGTTCCACTATTTGATATCGGTGTTGTTTTAGGTATTGATGTATTTACTAAAACCTGAAAAGTTAATGTTGTTACAGAGTTTTCTGGTATAGTTCCAATATTAATATTCGGAAGTGTTTCACTTGAAGATACTCCATTTATTAATACACTATTTGCTATAAATGATGTACCATTTGGTAATGTATCATTCCAAATTACACTTGTTGCCTTGTTTGGTGATGTATTAGATAAAATTACCGTATAATTTAAAATATTTCCCTGAAAAGTTCTATTCTTATCAACCTGTTTGATTGGATTAATATAAGGTACATTTGGCGTATTTATAATCTTTACAACTAAAAAATCTCCTGTATTTAATGGAATTGTAGATCCCAATGTTACCCCTGTTGGTATAGAGCCCCCTGATGTGTTAACTATTGATATTGTTTGTATATATTGACTTAAACTACTTAAACTTCCTGGTGCCATAGATTCGTTAACTGTATATATATCATCTATTTGTCCATAGCTTTCTAAAATTTGATTTTGAAGACCATTTGAGATTCCAGTAGTTATTGTTGTTAATGTAATTGACTGGGTAAGATTATCTAGCTGAAGGGCAAACTGATCACTAACATCTATTCTTCCATTAACTATTTTTTCTGTTGACATCTGCTGAATACTAAGCCCTAATGCCATTGCCTCCCCACCACCTACTGTATATAGGTTTGCCACAACCGATGTTGGGTCTATTACTTGAAATATTCTTGAATTATAAGCACTTCCAGTACAAGCAAATCCCCCCATTTGAATCTGTGTTGTTCCTTCGCCTGTATACCCAGGACAAGGGTAATTTGCAGGATAATGGTCTACCTGATGTATTACTTTATCACTATAAAATGTTAACTTTTCTCCTGAACTAGATAAAGTTGCTTCTGCATCTGTAAAATAAAATTGAAAATTAGGAATTGTGTTACCATATCTATCTTTGAATATTATATTTTCTATAAATACATTTACATTTACATTAGCCCCATATAAAGCACACTGTCCTGCAATATTTGTATAACCTAAGTTTCCCATGGCAGAACCACTCCAAGTTGGAATTGCAGTACCCGTTAAAGATCCTGTACCTGTCCCCCTTAGTGAAAATGATAATGTGGCCCCTCCAGGTACAGTAAGAGAAACTATTGTGGTTGGGGTACTTTGACTCACAGTTCTCCCTGCAAAATTTATCCATCCAATTGCAGAAGCTAATTTACCTGATGAAGGCTTTGCATAATTTAACGTTGCCATTTTACACTCCTTTACTCATATAAGTAAATTAATTACATATCTATATACTCTAAATTATGTGTTTACTAATTAAATGTTTCAGTATTTTTTTAAATACTCCCAATAAATAACATATATTATTTATACTACCTTAAATATATTATTGTATATATTACTAAATCATATAAAATAATATAAATTTTGACATATTAGACAAATTTCATGTATACTATTCTTTATATAATTATTTTTAGGGAGGTTTTTATGAAAAAAATTAAATTTTTACTATATACTGCTGTAATTTTTCTCTGCTTGCTAATATTATTCTTTTTACCAAAAATGAGTATTGGTGAAGTGGACAAGGATAATCTACAAGTAATGTTAAAGGATATTAATGATACTTGTAATGCAGCATTATCAAATCCTACTGAAAGTGAGGTAAAATACTTAGACTTATTAGAAAAAGAAGAAGATCCATTTACTAAAGGAAAGTATGCATCTGTTCTAGTTGGACTAAGCTCCCTAAATGGAGATTCTGATGGAGTTGTAAAGTATGGTAAAATTGCTGTAGAAAACTATAAAAAGGTTCCTGGTGGGGAGCTTTTTGCAATTTCAGAAAATAAATATATTGCATGGTCAATGGTTAGAATAGGTAGATATTCTGATGCTTTTGTAACTTGTAACGAGTTGCTCCAATTAATTAATGATGATAAACATGATGTTTTAAGTGAAAATGACATATTTGATACGGAAGCTTTAGTTTATTCCATTTATCTAACTACTTATTGTGAGTTTAATGTGGCTGATAAGGCTAAAATTTACTATAACAAACTACTAAGCATTCCTATGAATGATGAATTAAGATTTTCTAAAGGTGATGAAATGTATTTTAGCTTAATGCAATATGCATACTTCATCAAGGATTATAAACTTACACATGAATATGCAACAAAACTTTATGAGCTTCAACTTGCTATTGATAAGGATAAAGGCACTGAAATGGCTGATAGCCTTCTAATAAACTTAGGAATATCAAATATTTTACTTGGTAATTTTGATGAAGGTATTGAACAAACAAAAAAGGCTGAAAAATTCTTCATTGAACTAAATAGTGAATATTCTCTTGAAAGTATCTATGATGCTTACTTTAAATATTATTCATTACAAGGTGATAACCAAACTGCTCTAGTCTATGGTAATAAAAGATTAGAAATTCTAAAAAAATATGATGATATTGTTAAATATAATGATGTTTTAGGAGTACTAATTAGCTACATTAATGAAAATAACTTAGATTATAACTTATCTAATCTTTATAAGGAATTTTATGAAACAGAGGTTCATTTAAGAGAGAATGACAAGGTTAGTGACCTTCTTTCTACAACTATTACTATTAACAATGAACTTAATAATTCAAAACTTAAAGCTATGCAAAAAACCAGTATTTTAGCCAAAAAATCTACTTTCATTTTCATAGTATCTACACTAATATTATTAGTATTATTAAATAGATTACGTAAACTTTATAATGTAAAAAATGAAAGTGAAAAGAAACTAGCGGAAATGGTTAAATATGATTCTTTAACTAAGACCTATTCTAGAAGCTATGGATATGATAGATTAACAGATTTAATTAAATCAGGAACAGATTTTTCTATTGCAATGATTGATATTGATAACTTTAAAAGTATTAATGATACCTTTGGTCATTCTACTGGAGATGATATATTGGAGCTTCTTGGAAGTATTTTAACAGCTAATTTACAAGAGGGTGATTTTGCTTTAAGAACTGGTGGTGAGGAGTTCATCATAGCTCTTGTAAATAAAAATAAAGAAGAATCCATTGAACTTCTAAAGCATTATAGTTTGTTATTTTCCATTACTAAGCTTCCAAATGGGCTTAATGTTTCCTTTAGTACTGGAATAGCTGAAAGATCGAATGAAAGTCTAGATAATTTAATTATTAAGGCAGACAAGCTCCTATATAATGCAAAAAATGCAGGTAAAAATATTATATTTTAAATTTGTAATAGTTTTAGCATGTTTAATATGCTAAAACTATTTTAATTTACTGTAAGAAATATAAATTTATTTTCGAAATAAATATGTAACAGTTTAGTCGTTCTAAATACTCCCAATATTTACAGATATTAATATTTATGTTACTATTCTTTCATATAACTATCATTTGGACACTAAAATATTGGGGGGAAATCATGGAGGATAGTAAAATTATAAAATTAATTTTAACTAAAGAATCAGATGGATTAAATTTACTAATCGAAAAATATGGTAGGCTTATTTATTCTAAGATTCTTAAAACCTTAGGGGAAATAGGTAAAGATGAAGTTGATCAAGTCTTTAATGATGTTCTTATGACCTTTTGGCAAAATATTGATTGCTATGATGCATCTAAAGGGAGTCTTGCAAATTATCTTATGGCTTTATCTAAGTATAAATCCATTGATTTTATAAGAAAAAATACTAGGCATGTAGATAATCAAATGGAACTTAAAGAAGAAATCTTAAATGTTGCTGATGAAGAAGATTTCTCTGAAGAGTTAATTAAGGATAATGAGAGTTTCTTTAAAATGATAAGCGTATTAAAGGAAGATACTCAACGACTATTTGTACTTCGGTATCTAATGGAAAAGCCCATTGAGGAGATTGCTGTAGATCTGAATATGACCTCGAGCAATGTATACACTAAATTATCCCGTGGTAGGGATAAAATTAAAAAATTATTAGGAGGGAATAAGAATGGAAGATAGAGAATTTCTAAAGGCATTAAACGGCATAGAATTTGATGAAGAAGAAATAAATGAATGTCTTAACTACGAAGGTATTTCTATTGATGAACTAAAATATAAATCCTCCAATTTAACAACTAAAATTTCCATGGATTCCTTTGAGGAACAAAAAAAGTTAGTTAAAACTATGTTAAGACCTAATGAAAAAATGGACTGTTACATTAAAGGTGCTAGGGTTGATACACTAAGAATGGCTGTAATTATTGGTGGCACCTCCTTTAAAACTAATGATATAGGTTTTAATTCTTCAATGTTTGTTACTAATGAAAGAATAATAACCTGTGATATGAATTACTATAATAGTAAGGTTAATGATTTTAAATCCCATGAACTTAAGGATATTACAGAAATTAAATTTAATCGTTTTGGATATACAACTCCAAAGGATGTTAAAAAAGCTTGGGGTGGTGTTGTTCATTACACAGATTTTTATAACCTATGGCTCTATGTTATATATATTACTGGTAGCTTTTTTGCAATTAAAACCTTCCAATCAGTATTCTTTGCATTGTTTAACATGTTTGAGATTTTTGGAGGTGTTTCAGGTACAGCCTTAAGTGAAATGTCAACCTCAAGTGCTGGTGATATTGCTCTAGTATTTGGAGTAGCATTACTTGGTATCTTATACTTGTTATTTAGACACTTCACTGCATATAAGCTTAGGGTTTCCATTAAAACCTCTGATTTACAGTATTATGATTTTATTATTGTAAACTCAGACCATCAATATATTAAGAAAATCCTTAATAAAATTAAGAAAGATAATGGGATTTAAATACTAAATAGTTTTTTATACTTTTTAGTGAGATAATTAAAACCACGACACATGTCGTGGTTTTTACTACCTTTTTCAAAGGTACTAGTTATCTTATCACTCTGTACTACTCCCTACAAATACATATTTTACGAAATCATTGTTTATATAATTTAATATCTGATTTTTATTTCCAACTAGAGTAACACCATTTACTAGCAAATCATTCTTTGTAAGTTTTTCATCTTCTCCAACTAAAAATTCATAAATTCTATCATAGTTTAAACTCTGATATTTCAGCCCTTTTAATGATATTAAACTATCAATGAATTTATCAATGATTAGGTCATCATATTCACTAATTAATTTTATACCAAAAATTTCACTACCCAGAAAAATATTATCTTCAAATCTTGATATAAAGCTACTTTCATCATTAATCCAGATAAATGTTGTAATATCTCTCATAAGATGATCCTTTATAAAATCTATGTTATATGATTTATCAAATGAAATTGCAACCTCTATAATGTCGTTATCTTTAAATTCTTCTAATAGCTTTCTATCGTCATTTATAACTTCCTTCTCATTATTAGGTTTTATAAAAACTAACTGTCTTTCCCCACCTAATGAATGTAACCTTTTATCATAACTTAAATTACTAACTCCTGAAACCTTATCTGATAGTTGTCCCTGATTTGTTTTACTGTTATATATAGGTAGTAGTCCATCTATAACATTATGTTCATCCTCTAAAGATATATTCCCTCTTATATTTCTATAGGTTAATGTTTTATGAGTATACTTAAACCCTCCAAGCATTGTTGTTTCTGTCCTTCCGACTTCTATGTTTGGATTAAATATACTATACTTCAAGCTTTGTTCATAAGTAATTTCATTTAACCTATCTTCGCAAAACTCAATGTTAATAGTATTATAAATAAAAAATATTATCAAAAGTAATATCATAGGTACTATACAAAACTTAAATAAACTCTTAATTACTGTAATTATTTTTTTACTACTCATTTTTTTTACCTTCATCTAAATACTTATTTTTTACATATTTTTTTATTGATAAATAGCTCTCCATATCTGCTCTTGAATCAAATATTCTTTCGTACTCATTTAATTCTGTATACTTGATTCCTTTATCCAAATTGTCAGTTTCAAGTAATATTACGTTATCATCTTCCTGTAGATTGAACCTTGAGATTTTAGTATTAGTTAGATTAAATGTACTCATTTCTTTATTAGATAATTTGTATCCATCTGGAACTTCAATAGTATTTAAGAACACTAAGTATTCATCACCCTTTTTTAAAAAATTATATCCTTCCATCGCCATGTAAGATTTATGCGGAACACTATACCAAGACGGGTCATATATATATATTTTTTCTTTAAGCTCTAAATTTCTTTTATTAGAATATATTTCTACTACATTACACTCCGTTAAAAATGAGTATGCCTTATATTCTTTATTTTCTGTTATTTTAACTTTTAGAATTAAATCTGCCTCATTACTAAGCTCATCAACATCAGTAATCTTTTCTCTTTTGCTACCACTTTCTAATGAACTAGTCATAAAAAATCTTAAATCTGAACTGTAATATTCCAATCTACCGTCACTGACATCATCTATAAATGAATTTCTAGTATATATACCTACGAAAACACATAAAATAAATATAAAGGTTAATGCAACTACAAAAAAAATATTTTCTTTATTATTATTCATACTAGACTCCTTCTACCTTGGTTATATATCCACAATTAAATTTGTATATATGGTCGCATAATTCTGATATATCATCTTTATTATGACTAGCTAGTAATATAGTAGCTCCTCTTTTTTGTTCCTCTTTTATTATTTCCCGAATATTTTTTACAGAATCTTCATCTAAAGCATTGGTAGGCTCATCTAATATAATAAGTTCTGGCTTCTCCATAATTGCTTGAGCTATTCCTAGCTTTTGTTTCATACCCAAAGAAAATTTACTATATTTTAATTTATTTGATGGATCTAGCCCTACTCTCCTTATTGCATCTGCTATATCATCATCGTTAATCACATTTCTTATTGATGCTATAATTTTCAAATTTTCTGTAGCTGAATATTGGCTCCAAAAACCTGGAGATTCTATTAATAACCCTAAATTTTCTGGGAATGAAGCTTGTTTAAAAATCGTAACACCATCTACAACTACTTCTCCTGATGTTGGTTTTACTAACCCTGAAATTACCCTAAATAACATTGTTTTACCACACCCATTTGGTCCTACAAACCCATGTACTTTACCCTTTTCTAGAGTTAAATTTATTTCTTTTAATATTTGAATCCTCTTAAATTCTAAATTAAGTTCTTTTATATAAATCATATTTATTACCCTTCCTAAACAATATTTTTTTTGTTTAAAATTTTAATGCCAACATAGAGTATTATTGATAATATTATTATATTGTATAAAAATAAATATATGGGACCACCAAAATTATTTTTAACATAAAAAATTTCTCTAAAACTATTGGATATAGAATCAATTTCATACCAACCTAGTATACTATTTATAGTAGGCAAAAATTTTGTAATTGAATGTGAAATTGCATTAGTATATTTACATAGTGAAAATATAGTAATTTGATACCCTAAAATAATTAGAATTGTATACTTAAAATCAATCACTAATGACATAACATTAGATAATAATGCAATAATGATTATTTTTATCAAGTTAACTACAATAATACTACTAATTAATTTCACATAGATACTATAATCTTGTATTTTAAATTTAAAGCACATTGAAATAAAAGTAACAATAAATATTTGAAAAATTAAATATGTTAAAATAAATATAATAATTGAAATCATACTATTAATTAAAAGTGAACTTCTTTTCCTACCTCTTGTAAATAAATATGCTCCCATAACCTTTAAATCAGTAGCAGTATCATCTCCTACGGCTATTAAAATCATGATTGTGTTTATAGAAGTAATTACTATAGCTATTAACATTTGTATATTATTAATATCAAAATAAGCAAATATATATGTATTTATATTTTCAATACTTACTAATGAATTACCATATATTTTAAATATTAATAAAAAAATTATTATATTTAATACTGCTCCAAGTAATAATGTAGTTATTCTTTTTTGATTAATTCTATATATCATCTACTTCTCCTCACTTCGTCTATACAAGTTTAGCGAGGTTATTAATTTTTCTCCAACTAAATATATTAATAGATTTATTAATATTAATAATCCTATAGTGAAAAAAGTTCTAGCATAACCCATGTACGTCTTTTCTAATGTAATAAAAATAAAATTTCCTAGCTTAAAATTAACTAGTCTAAGACTTGACATTATGAAATCATAGGATATTATACCCATAATAAGTATACTCATTGATACATATGTTTTTCTAATAATGAAAACTATAATATTCATCAACATGCTAATTGTAAAAAGTACCATTGTCTGTAATATTATTGATATGACTAGATATATTAATATGTCAATTTGTCTTTCTAAGTGAAATCCATATTCATAAATAACTAAAAATATAGCTATAATATTTCTAAGTATTGTAAATGCGATTGTAAATTTCATAGTATTTACTATAATATTATTCCACCATTGGTATAAATTTTTGTACTTTAAAATTATTATATAATCATACATATAGTAATAAATAATTCTACTCATATATAGAAAAAGTGGTATTATAAGTACAAAAAATATATTTGATTTTATCACTGTGAAATATAGATATGATACTTTCTCTGAATAGTCTATCGAATTTAAATCTATATTAAAATTTATTGTATTTAAGTAAAAAATGTCAACTAACATTATAATAATAAAAATAGTTATCCATTCAATTTTTTTAATTTGTTTTAGTATATTCATAATTAATACTCTCCCATTATATTCTATAGAAAACTGTCATTTACAAGTGAGTATCTATAGATTGAAATTACAAGTATGCTAGTAAAAGTTATTAATACCATAAGAGAGTATATATCGCCGAATCTGACTGGTTCAATATAGGAGGTAAAACTAAATTTTTGCATATTAAACAAATGTCCTATAATCATTAAAATTATATATGGAATAAAAGTTATAAATAGATTAACTATCCACTTACTCTTACTTACAAATGTAATAACAAGTGTTAGTGTTGATATAAGTGCTCCAAATAAAGCATAAATAGCTATTATGATTGTATTATATAAATAAGGATTGGTTATTCTAAGCATATCTATAAAAAATTCCCTATTATATTCGTAAGTATATGCCGCAACTCCTGCATTATTAAAATATCCATTCTTAGGAAAAGCTATGAACGTCAATACTTCATTTAATGCCACTAAGCTAAATATAGTACAAAATACTATTATGATATTAACAATAATTTTAGATAAAAAGTAATTTCTCTTTGAGATTTTTGTCTGGATGATTTTGCTTACCCCATTGTTATATTCTTTATGATATGAATCTGCATATAATATGGATGCAATTATAGGTAATAATATTACTAGTGTATTCATTGCATACCCTGATGGTATACCTTGTATTATTCCCATCTCACTTGCTGAGTGTACATAACTTAAATATTCCCCATAATTATTTTTACATGTATATATAAATGCACTTATTACAAACATAAAAAGTAGCATTACTATTCCTTTATACTTTCTACAATTTAATATTCTTTTTAGTTCTAATAGAATATAATTTTTCATGTTTCCTCCCTGTATATAAATTATAGATTATGATAATTTTTATCATAATCTATAACTTTAAAATTTATTCTAATACTATTTTATATTCTAATGATAATCTACTGCTCCTGATACTTCGCCACTCCAAGGAACCCATGTTGAATTCTCAAAAACTAATCTGACTTTTGGAACTTGCCAATGGGGCAACTGCTTTGTTTGTCCCTCAGACATTTCTATTATTTTTCCTATACCAGTTTTATTTTCATTAGCAGCCCAACAATTTAACCTTTTAAAGCTATCATGATCATTACTAATATAATTAGTAATATATTCATTATTTGTTTTCTTCCTGTTTACTGATCCATAATAATTGTTCCCAGCTCCATATACTGGTAAATTATATGACACAAATGCTGCTTGTACAAATGTTGGAGTCATTAGCATAACGGATAATGTTATTGCTCCAATAATTACCTTTTTACTTTTAATTACTTTCCCTCCATTTTTTAGTATTTTTATCAATTATAGTGTATAACATTATTTATCTAATGTAAAGATTATTTTTAGCATAATATTAAATTAAAATTAAACAGATAAGTAAAAACCACGACCCATGTGGTCGTGGTTTTTACTACCTTATTTTAGGTTTTGAAAATCAGGATTGTATATTGCTAATAGTAATACAATTAACATTATCAAAAATAATGTACATGACATAATTGCAAAAATAGTTTCTCTTCTCTCAACTTTTTTCTGTTTCTTTGTTAGATTTTTCATATTGTTTACTCCATTTCATCCCATGAATCGTTAAATTTAATACTCCAAATCCTTACTTTTTTCCAGTCTTCACCTTAAGAGTTCTTAAAAGATTTTCTATTTCCTTTTCAGCCTCATCTCTAACCTCTAAAAGGTTATTTAAGTTAATGATATCAATTAAAGAATCTACTTGAGACTTAATAGATTTAGTAATATCCTTTGCCTTTTCCTTAGCAACCTCAATTTTTATTGCCTCTTTATCTGAAAGTCTAGATTTCTTTTCAAGCTCTTCTATTTGCTTTAAAAGCTTTTTATTATTCTTACTAAGTTCTTTTTCCTTCTTAGCAAGTTCACGACTTTCAGTATTAAGAGCATTTAAAGCCCCCTCTAGTCTTTCAACTTCTTCCTTGTTTTCTTCTTCAATTTCTCTCTTTAATTTATCTAAAAGAGCCTTCTTTTCTTCTTCTTTATCTCTAAGGGCATCCTTTATTTCTTCACCCTCTTTTTGATATTCTTCAATTAAAACTTCCTTTTCCTTAAGTTGTTTTTCCTTAAGTTCCTTTTCTTCTGAAAGTCTTTGGTTCTCTTCTTTAATAGTTTCTATTTGCTCTTTAGAAATTTTGTTTTGATTTCTTAGTATCTCAAGTACACTATATTGCATTTCCTCATCAAACTTTGCAAATTTATCTGCATCAGTTAAAGAAATAACCTTATTATCAAAGAATTCTTGAAGCTCTGGTATTAATTTTTCATTAACATTTGTATATCTTTCAACAGTTCTTTGTGACATTTGAAGTTCCTTTGCTATTTCCTTTTTAGGAATAAGCTTTCTTCCATTATCACCCTTACTATGTTCACCCTTTAGGGTATATAATTCATTTAATCTTTTGATTTGAAGTCTTTTTTCTTCCTCTGAAAGGATTCTAGTATCAGAATTACCCTTAATTAAGTGTATTTCCTCCTCTATTTCGTCTAAGCCCTTTATAACCTTACAAGGTACATAATCATACTTAGGGCTCCCTGTGGCCTCTCTAAGCCTTTTAATAGCCTGATATCTTCTTTCCCCTGAAAGTATCTTAAAAGATTTCTTTTCTCCATCTAAAACTTCTAAAACCTCAATATTATGCATTAATCCATTTTCCTCAATGCTTCTTGTTAGGTCATCAAGATTTTTTACATTATAGAAGTTCTTCTCATTAACCTTAATGTCCTCAAATGGGATTTGTCTAAAATCGAAGTCACTTTTGTATTCTAAGAATTTTGCTTTTTCTTTTAGTGTTTTTGATGATGATTTATTATTTAAATTAAATTTTGCCATTTAAATGTCTCCTTATTATACATTGAAAATTTCACGAACAAGCTTTACATAATCCTTTGAAGCAGTACAGTTTTTATCATATATAACTAATGGTTCCCCTGTTGTACTTTCTCCAACCTTTGTTGTGTCTCTAATTACTGTAGTTAATAATTGTGTTTCAAGCTCATTTTCAAGGTATGTTTTAATTTCCTTTGATATATTTGTTTGAGCCTTGTATCTTGTAATAAATACTCCACCTATTTTTAAATCATAGTTTAGTTCTTCAATAATTTCATTTAACTTATCAAAAAGGAATGATAATCCTTCAAGTGCAAAGTTATCTGGAGTAATTGGAACTAATACCTCATCACTTGCAACTAATCCATTTATACTCATAACAGAAAGTGAAGGGTGGTTATCTATTATAATGTAGTCATAATCTGCTCTAACTTCATCTAGCTTCTTTCTAAGTAGATTATAAGGGTTTAACTCTGTTGAAACTTTATTTTGCATATTAAAGTACTTTATTGTACTTGGAATTATGTCTAAGTTTTCAACCTTTGTTTTCTTTATAACTTCCTTTACTGTAAGCTCTTTAATTGATAATAGTTCATATATTCCTATTTGAGTTTCATCTGCTACTTCTAAGTTGATACAGCTATTTGCCTGTGGGTCATTATCCACTAATAAAACTTTTTTCCCCTTTAAGGCTAAAAGAGTTGCTATATTTACACTGCTTACAGTTTTTCCAACTCCACCTTTTAAATTAAATAACGAAATAACCTTCATATCTTCACTTCTCCAATGCTTTTATTTGTCTTATCTATGTATATATGTTGAAATTAGGAGTACGTAAGTTCAACTAATTGTAATCACATAATTTTTATTTACATCTATATATATAATAAATTTTTATTCCAAATTTATCAACTCTTTTTTGATATTATGTAAAATTTTAAGTAATGTATTATATCTATAATAATTGACCCCTTTAATACTTTTCATACAGTTATAATATAATTTTTTTTAAAAGTGCGACACGTGTCGTGGTATCAAATAACTCTTTATGATGTAATATTTATTTTTTATCAATTACCCCATAAATAATAGCACCTTCCTTTTTGCTCCCATACACCTTATCAATCCCTAAATTATCAAAGTCATTAATTCCTCGTCTCTCTTTAATAACAACCCTTCTTTTACACACCCTAAGAGCTTCATTTAATATATCCTTGGTTAATCCCTTATGCTCTGCAAATACTCTAAATGAATTTATAGAGGTGGACTTTTTATTTGGCTCCTTAAACATAGGATCAAAGTACACTATATCAAAGCTATTATCCTTTTGATTTTTTAAATAGTCCTCATAGGATGAATTTACTACCTTTATATTATCATCATAATTTTTTAGTCCACTATTAGTTATATATGCAATATACTTATTAATTTCAAGACCTACAACCTCCCCCTTATTTCCAACTATTGTTGAAAAAACAATGGAGTCTCCTGCAAGCCCTAAAGTACAATCAAGTATTTTATCCCCTGATTTTAATTTTGTTGCATCCATAATAGCTTCCTTATTGCCCTTTTTTATTGACTTAATTTTAAGTTCTGCCATATTAGGGTGCCAAAATAATTCACTATTAATTCCCTTCATAACAATTTTATCTTTTTCTACTACAAGAAGATAATCTAATTTTTCTCTCATAATAATCTTTTCTATACTTTCATTCCCTCGTTCTATGTATTCTATATTTAAATCCTTTGATATTTCTTTACCCTTTAAAGCCAAAGAATTGCTACACTCTCTAGTTGTAGTTACAGCTATTTTCATATTTATTTTTCCTTCTTCATTTGTATTTCTTCTTATCAATTATACAACATAATAAAGCTTTTGTTATTCATCTTAATAATATTGTTTATTAATTTCTACAAATATATTATAATAGTTAGGTGGGAGGGTGAAAATTATGGGTACAATTGCAAGAATAGATAAGGAACATATCTCTAAATGTTCTAAACTTTATATTGATGTCTTTAACTCTTCTCCATGGAATGATGCATGGAGCATTGAAACAGCTTATACTAGATTAAATGATATATATAATTCTCCAAACTTTGAAGGTGTAGTTTATATGGAGAACAAGGAAGTAAAGGGTGCTATTTTCGGTAACCTTGAACAATATTATAATGGATTACATTATAATCTTAAGGAAATATTTATTCATAATCATATTCAACAAAAGGGATTTGGAAGTGAATTACTTTCCTATCTTGAGAAAAGATTACAAACTATTGGAGTTACTGATGTTATTTTATTTACTTCAAGAGATATGGGAATATCTAATTTTTATACTAAGAATAATTATAGTGAAATAACTTCCCTTAAACTTATGGGAAAACAATTTACATCTAAATAATAAAAAAGAGAGAATAAGTGAGATTTTAATCTACACCTATTCTCTCTTTTTCCTTATTTCTTCTCTCTAAAATAACACACTGTTCCAATAATATCCCCTGAAGTCATATTTACCATTTTAATATCCCCACCCCTTAATCTTTAATCAAATATAACCTTAAAATCTTCCTTATCCTTTGCCTTAAAACACATCTCAATTTGTGCTAATGTATTTTTCTCCTCAGCTAACTCTGGAATATCTTCTAGTGAGAAATATCCTAATTCAGTTGTTTCAATATTTTCTACAAACTCACCACTTATATATTCACACTCAACAAATACCTTACAAACTCCATATGGGTATGGTGGTAAATTGTGCTTCTTTCTATCTAGTATGGCAATTACCCTTTTTGCCTTAACTATTAAGCCAGCTTCCTCAAAAACCTCCTTTATAGTATTTGATTCAATTGACTCTAAAACATCAACCCATCCACCAGGTAAGGACCACTTGCCTGAATTCTCTTTAACAAGTAAAATCTTATCATCTTTAAATATAACTCCTCTAGTATCAAGCTTAGGGGTTTGATATCCTATTTCATTACAGAATAATGTTTTTATCTTTTCTACTGGAATTTCAGTTTTATAACTAAGCATTTCAGCTGATATCTCTCTTAACTGTTCATATCTTTCTCTATCATAATTATCCTTTGTATATGTTAATCCACATTGTGCAATGCTTTGAATTTCAATGGCCCATTTCAACCATGGTTCATTTAGTAATGTATTGTTCATCTCTCATACTCCTTTAATATTTTTTAAAAGTGCGACACGTGTCGTGGTATTTCTTCTGACTTAATAAGTTTTATTATACCTCATTGTTTCTTTTTACTATTTCTCCCATATAATTTTTTCTACACTTGGATTTAAAAAGTGCGACACGTGTCGTGGTATCTCTTCTCTCTTAATAGGTTTTATTATACTTTATTATTCAGTTTTACCATTATTCACTTATAATTTTTCTACACTTAAATTTAAAAAGTGCGACACGTGTCGTGGTTTACCTCACAACTTAAAGAGTTATTGCATATCCCTTAATTCACTTTTAATAAATTTTACTTCTTCCTTGTAAAACGCCTGATGCCCTTCATTTTTCATTCTAATAAAGGCTTCATTTCCATTTTCACATTGAACATCAAATAGTTTAATTAAATCTCATAATGTTTTCTTTTAACAATTATATCATTTTTTTATAATTAATGTAAGATTGCTATGATTAGCTACGAATAAAGGACAAAGGATGGTGGATAAAATGAAAAATAAAATTAAGACAATTATTATGATTATGTGTATTGGAATTATGGCTTTTGGATTTGTTGGATGTGGTGACTCTGAGGATAACACTACTAGGATTATGTATAAGGTAAGTAAAATATCCGATAGTCTTACACTTAGCCCTGGAACTGATACAATTGAACTTATTAAGAGAGCTCCAGAATTTAAAGATTTAAAGGATTTAGGTGATGATGGTTTAAATACTATGCTTAATCAATTTGAAACTGAAACTGGTCTTGGTGAAAAAAATGAACTTATAATGGCAGTTGTTTGTGCTGATATTTTAAATGAAGACCTTAATAATAGAACTTGGAAAACTGGTAGAGA